>NZ_JBEOSJ010000021.1:0-136207 GCF_040302905.1 Streptomyces sp. NPDC096193
CGTGGCTCAGCGAGTAGTGGTCGCGCTCTTCGACGACATCGACGGCGGAGAAGCCCCGGGCCCGGCCCTTGTCTTGTGCGGGGTCTGCAGCGACCGGAGCGCCGTGGGGTTTGTTGCGCCTCAATCGCCGACGGGCTTGGTTTGTGCGGTGGGCGGTCCTGCCGGGGAGCTGAGCCGGGTTGCGTGCCCGGGTCGTTCGCGCCTCGATCGCCGGCTGGGTTCGGGTTGGCTCGGCGGGTGGTCGTGCCGGGGCGGGTGTGTTGAGCCCGGCTGCGTGCTCGGGTCGCTCGTGCCTCGATCGCCGGCGGGGTTCGGGTTGGCTCGGCGGGTGGTCGTGCCGGGGCGGGCGGGTTGAGCCCGGCTGCGTGCTCGGGTCGTTCGCGCCTCGATCGCGGCTGGGTTCGGGTTGGCTCGGCGGGTGGTCGTGCCGCGGGGCGGGTGGGGTTGAGCCGGGTCGTGGGCGCCGGGTCCTTCGCCGACTCGATCGCCGGCGGGGCTTGCTACCGCTCCGGTCCGTCGGTGCCCAGGCAGCACGAAGGGGCCCGGGACGAAACCCGGGCCCCTTCGTGCAGGGCGTTACTGCTTGCGCAGGTGGAACGTCAGGGACAGGCCCTCGTCCGTGAAGGGCGGGCCGAAGTCCGCGGGCGGGGGCGTTGCGGTGAACGACGTCGCCAGTACCTCGTCCGCGATCAGCGGCGCGTGCTCCGTGAGGGCCTCCGTCGTCGAGGGGTCCGTCGAGGACCAGACGACCGCGATCCGGTCCGCCACATCGAGGCCGCTGTTCTTGCGGGCCTCCTGGATCAGGCGGATCGCGTCCCGGGCGAGGCCCGCGAGACGCAGCTCGGGGGTGATCTCCAGGTCGAGCGCGACCGTCGCGCCCGCGTCGGAGGCCACCGACCAGCCCTCCCGCGGGGTCTCCGTGATGATCACCTCGTCCGGGGAGAGTGTGATCGTCTCGCCGTCGACCGTCACCGTGGCCGTGCCGTTGCGCAGCGCGAGCGACAGGGCCGCCGCGTCCGCCTCGGCGACCGCCTTGGCCACGGCCTGCACGCCCTTGCCGAACCGCTTGCCCAGCGCCCGGAAGTTGGCCTTCGCCGTCGTGTCGACGAGCGAGCCGCCGACCTCGGCGAGGGTGGCGAGTGCGGAGACGTTCAGCTCCTCCGTGATCTGCGCGCGCAGCTCGGGGGAGAGCGACTCGAACCCCGTCGCCGCCACCAGCGCGCGCGACAGCGGCTGGCGGGTCTTGACGCCGGACTCGGCGCGCGTCGCGCGTCCCAGCTCGACCAGCCGCCGTACCAGCGCCATCTGCTGGGACAGCACCGGGTCGATCGCGTCCAGGTCCGCCGCGGGCCAGGTGGACAGGTGCACCGACTCGGGGGCGTCCACCGTCACCGGGACCACCAGGTCCTGCCAGACCCGCTCCGTGATGAACGGGGTCAGCGGCGCCATGAGCCGCGTCACCGTCTCCACCACGTCGTGGAGCGTGCGCAGGGCTGCCTTGTCGCCCTGCCAGAAGCGGCGGCGCGAGCGGCGCACGTACCAGTTCGACAGGTCGTCGACGAACGACGACAGCAGCTTGCCGGCGCGCTGGGTGTCGTACGACTCCATCGCCTGTGTCGTCTGGTCCACGAGGGCGTTGAGCTCGCTCAGCAGCCAGCGGTCCAGCACCGTGCGCTCCGACGGGGCCGGATCGGCCGCGGACGGCGCCCAGTTGGACGTGCGGGCGTACAGCGCCTGGAAGGCCACCGTGTTCCAGTAAGTGAGGAGCGTCTTGCGGACGACCTCCTGGATGGTGCCGTGACCGACGCGGCGGGCGGCCCACGGGGAACCGCCGGCGGCCATGAACCAGCGCACCGCGTCCGCGCCGTGCTGATCCATGAGCGGGATCGGCTGGAGGATGTTCCCCAGGTGCTTGGACATCTTGCGGCCGTCCTCGGCGAGGATGTGGCCCAGGCACACGACGTTCTCGTAGGAGGACTTGTCGAAGACCAGCGTGCCGACCGCCATCAGGGTGTAGAACCACCCGCGGGTCTGGTCGATCGCCTCCGAGATGAACTGCGCCGGGTAGCGCTTCTCGAAGATCTCCTTGTTCTGGTACGGGTATCCCCACTGTGCGAACGGCATCGAACCCGAGTCGTACCAGGCGTCGATGACCTCGGGCACACGCGTCGCGGTGGCGGAGCACTGCGGGCAGTCGAAGGTGACCGCGTCGATGAACGGACGGTGCGGGTCCAGCGCCGACTGGTCGGTGCCGGTCAGTTCGGTCAGCTCCGCACGCGAGCCGACGACCGTGAGGTGGTCCTCCTCGCAACGCCAGATCGGCAGCGGCGTGCCCCAGTAGCGGTTGCGGGAGAGCGCCCAGTCGATGTTGTTGTTGAGCCAGTCGCCGAACCGGCCCTGCTTGACCGACTCGGGGAACCAGTTGGTGTTCTCGTTCTCCTCGAGCAGCCGGTCCTTGATGGCGGTGGTGCGGATGTACCAGGACGGCTGCGCGTAGTAGAGCAGCGCCGTGTGGCAGCGCCAGCAGTGCGGGTAGCTGTGCTCGTACGGAACGTGCCGGAAGAGCAGGCCGCGCGTCTGGAGGTCCTCGGTCAGCGCCTCGTCGGCCTTCTTGAAGAAGACACCGCCGACCAGCGGGACGTCCTCTTCGAAGGTGCCGTCGGGGCGGACCGGGTTCACCACGGGCAGGCCGTACGCACGGCAGACCTTGAGGTCGTCCTCACCGAAGGCGGGGGACTGGTGGACCAGACCCGTACCGTCGTCGGTCGTGACGTACTCGGCGTTGACGACGTAGTGCGCGGGCGCCGGGAACTCGACCAGCTCGAAGGGGCGCCGGTACGTCCAGCGCTCCATCTCGGCACCGGTGAACGACGCCCCGGTGGTCTCCCAGCCCTCGCCGAGGGCCTTCTCCAGCAGCGGCTCGGCGACGACCAGCTTCTCGTTGCCGTCGGTGGCCACCACGTAGGTGACCTCGGGGTGCGCGGCGACCGCCGTGTTGGACACCAGCGTCCACGGGGTCGTCGTCCACACCAGCAGCGACGCCTCGCCCGCGAGGGGGCCCGAGGTGAGGGGGAAGCGGACGAAGACCGAGGGGTCCACGACCGTCTCGTAGCCCTGCGCCAGCTCGTGGTCGGACAGTCCGGTGCCGCACCGGGGGCACCAGGGCGCGACGCGGTGGTCCTGGACCAGCAGGCCCTTGTTGTAGATCTCCTTCAGCGACCACCAGACGGACTCGATGTACGAGGGGTCCATCGTGCGGTACGCGTCGTCGAGGTCGACCCAGTAGCCCATGCGGCTCGTCAGTTCCGCGAAGGCGTCGGTGTGCCGGGTCACCGACTCGCGGCACTTCTCGTTGAACTCGGCGATGCCGTACGCCTCGATGTCCTTCTTGCCGGAGAAGCCGAGTTCCTTCTCGACGGCGAGCTCGACCGGCAGCCCGTGGCAGTCCCAGCCGGCCTTCCGGCCGACGTGGTAGCCGCGCATGGTGCGGAAGCGCGGGAAGACGTCCTTGAAGACGCGGGCCTCGATGTGGTGGGCGCCGGGCATGCCGTTGGCGGTCGGCGGGCCCTCGTAGAACACCCATTCGGGGCGGCCCTCGGACTGATCGAGGCTCTTGGCGAAGATCTTGCTCTCGCGCCAGAAGTCGAGCACGGCGTGCTCGAGCGCGGGCAGGTCGACCTGGGCGGGTACCTGGCGGTACTGCGGGGGTGCCATCTACGAACTCCTCCGGCGGACAGTTGCTCTTCCGTCGGAGGGACGAGAGCTGCGCTCCCGCGGTACCACCCTCCTTGGCGGCGCGGAACGCACCGCCCCCTCATTGGGGTCGCGACGCCGGGTCTACTCGCCTCACGGCTTTCTTCCGGCAGCTCCGGGGTGATCCTTCACTTCGCGCTCGCCCCCGGGCTCTCACCGTCCCCGGGTCGCTCATGGCTGCGTACGACGCTACTCGTCCCCATCCAAGCCTTTCGCTCCGCCCAGTGTACGGGCCGCCGCGAGGCGCGTCCGACCGGTTTTCGAGGGCGCCCTCGCGGCGCCCCGAGCGTGACCCGAATGGCCACTCCCGCCCGCCCGGCTCCCGGCGGCCCGATGTCGGCGGATTACCCGGCGGGGAGCTGGGCACAACCGATGCAGGTTCGTCTCACCGCAGGCCGGGGCGGGCCCGCGCGGTGGTGTGCCCCGTTTGCTGCGGAGCTGGGGTCGATTTATCGTCCCAGCACGATTCGCGTGCAAGATCACAATATGTGAAGGGGCCGCGGCCATGGTGGCGAAGAAGACTGCCGAGAGGAAACCGGCGTCCAGCAGATCCACCGCCGCTGAGGCGGCGGCCAAGGGCGGGAGCGGGAAGAAGAGCACCGTCATGAACCAGGCCGTGGCACCCGAGCACAAGGCCACGGCGAAGAGGACGACCGCGAAGAAGGCGAACGCCAGGAAGGCGACCGCGAAGACGGCGACCGCGAAGAAGGCCTACGCCGGAAAGGCGACCGCGAAGAAGACGACCGCGAAGACAGCGACCGTGAAGAAGGCGGTGACCGCGAAGAAGACGGCGGCCGGGAAGTCGGCCGGGGTGGACAAGAGCACCCCGGCCAAGAAGGCCCCGGCCGCGAAGAAGGCGGCTGCCGGCAAGGCAGCGGCCGGCAGGACGTCCGCCAGGAAGACGGCGGGCGGCAGGACCACGGCGAAAAAGGCCGCCGCGGACAAGGCGAAGGCCGTGGAGGAGACGGCCGCCGCACCGGCGGCGAAGGCGCCGGTGAAGAAGGCACCTGCGAAGAAGGCCATGGCCGCGAAGGCCGCGAAGAAGGCCGCATCGGCGGCCAAGGGGGCGGCCGAGGCCGCACAGCAGACAGGAGCCAGGACGGTGGGAGCGAAGAAGACCGCGGCGGGAGCCGGCAACAGCGCCACGGCGGTGCCCGGGGCACCCGTGACGGCCGCACCCGGAGAGCTGGCCGTACGGCCCGGCGAGGACCCGTGGACGCCGGAAGAGGTCGCCGAGGCACGCGCCGAGCTGGAGGGCGAGGTGGTCCGGTTGAACGCCGAGCTGACCACGTCCGAGGCGGCGCTGGCCGGCCTCATGCGGGACTCCGGGGACGGCGCCGGTGACGACGACGCCGACACCGGCAGCAAGAACATCACGCGCGAGCACGAGATGGCGCTCGCCGCCAACGCCCGGGAGATGCTGGAGCAGACCGAGCGCGCGCTCCAGCGACTCGACGCCGGCACCTACGGTCTCTGCGAGAACTGCGGCAACCCCATCGGCAAGGCCCGCATGCAGGCGTTCCCGCGCGCGACCCTGTGCGTGGAGTGCAAGCAGCAGCAGGAACGGCGGGTCTGAGCGCGGAGGGTGGGTGCCGTACCCTCGTGCTCAGTCAGGCACCTAGGTTGAGGGACTCACGTGGCAGAGGCGGAGCGCATCATCGGTACGCCGGATTCAGCAGGAGCCGACGAAGCTGCGGCGCCCGCCGAGCCGTCCCGGCGCAGGCGGAAGGTCGCCGTGCTCTTCGGTGTGGCCGTGGTGGCGTACCTGCTCGACCTCGTCACCAAAATGATCGTGGTGGCGAAGCTCGAGCACCACGAGCCGATCGAGGTCATCGGTGATCTGCTGAAGTTCGAGGCAGTACGGAACGCGGGCGCGGCCTTCGGTATCGGCGAGGCCTTCACCGTGATCTTCACCGTCATCGCGGCCGCGGTGATCATCGTGATCGCCCGGCTGGCGCGCAAGCTCTACAGCATGCCCTGGGCCATCGCCCTCGGCCTGCTGCTCGGTGGTGCGCTCGGCAATCTCACCGACCGGATCTTCCGCTCTCCCGGCGTCTTCAAGGGTGCGGTCGTGGACTTCATCGCGCCCGCGCACTTCGCCGTCTTCAACCTCGCCGACTCCGCCATCGTCTGCGGCGGCATCCTCATCGTGATCCTCTCCTTCCGGGGGCTGGACCCCGACGGGACCGTCCACAAGGACTGACAAGGCATACTCGACGGGTGAGTACGCTTCCCGAGATCCGCACCCTGCCCGTTCCCGATGGCCTCGAGGGCGAGCGCGTCGACGCCGCCATCTCCCGGATGTTCGGGTTCTCCCGCACCAAGGCGGCCGAGCTCGCCGCTGCCGGAAAGGTGCAGGTCGACGGCTCGGTGGTAGGCAAGTCCGAGCGGGTGCACGGCGGGGCGTGGCTCGAGGTGGAGATGCCGCAGGCGGCCGCGCCCGTGCAGATCGTGGCCGAACCCGTCGACGGCATGGAGATCGTCCACGACGACGAGGACATCGTCGTGATCATGAAGCCCGTCGGTGTCGCCGCCCACCCGAGCCCCGGCTGGACCGGGACGACCGTGATCGGCGGACTCGCGGCCGCCGGATACCGGATCTCGACCTCCGGCGCCGCCGAGCGCCAGGGCATCGTGCACCGGCTGGACGTCGGCACCTCCGGACTGATGGTCGTCGCCAAGTCGGAGCGGGCGTACACCCTGCTCAAGCAGCAGTTCCGGGAGCGGACCGTGGACAAGCGCTACCACGCGCTGGTGCAGGGGCACCCGGACCCGATGAGCGGGACCATCGACGCTCCCATCGGGCGCCACCCCAACCACGACTACAAGTGGGCGGTGACGGCCGAGGGCAAGCCGTCCGTGACGCACTACGACCTGATGGAGGCCTTCCGGGCCGCCTCCCTGCTCGACATCAAGCTGGAGACCGGGCGCACGCACCAGATCCGGGTGCACATGGCCGCCCACCGGCACCCGTGCGTGGGCGACCTGACCTACGGCGCCGACCCCACGATGGCCAAGCGTCTCGGACTGACCCGGCAGTGGCTGCACGCCGTGCGCCTCGGCTTCGAGCACCCCGCCGACGGGCAGTGGGTGGAGTTCGCGAGCTCCTACCCCGACGACCTCCAGCAGGCCCTCGACAAGATCGCGGCGGAGAGCGCATGACGACCGGCTTCCGGGTGCGGGTCGCCGACGGGCCCGCCGACCGTGAGGCCTGTTTCGCGGTCCGCAAGGACGTCTTCGTCGTCGAGCAGCGGGTCCCCGCCGACATCGAGTACGACGGCTTCGACGAGATCGGCACCGGCACCGTGCATGTGCTGGCCACGGCCGACGACGGGTCACCGCTCGGCACCGGCCGGCTGCTGCACGGGCCGGCCGCCGCGGACCGGACCGGCGGTGACACGTCGGTCGGCTCGCTCGGCCGTCTCGCGGTGACGCCCGCCGCACGGGGCCTGGGCGTCGGAGTGGCGCTGGTGCACGCCATCGAGGACGCGGCGCGAGAGCTCGGCCTCGTGGCGGTGGACCTGCATTCCCAGACGCACGCGCTCGGTTTCTACGAGCGCCTGGGGTATGCGGCGTACGGCGAGGAGTTCTGGGACGCGGGGATAGGCCACCGGGCGATGCGCCGCTCGTTGTAGCCGGGGCCGCCCCGGATTTCCCGTCCTCGAACAGGAGGCTCTCGCACCGTGGACCAACTGGCGCTGGTACTCGCGCTGTTGCTCGGGGCCGTGGTGACCGTACCGCTGGGGGACAAGTTCGATCTGCCGGCGCCCGTGCTGATGACGCTGGCGGGCATCGCGCTGGCCTTCATCCCGTTCGTGCCCAATGTCGAGATCCCGCCCGACTTCATCCTGCCGCTGGTGCTGCCGCCGCTGCTCTACGCGACGGTGCAGCGCACCTCCTGGCGCCAGTTCGCGGCCAACGTCCGGCCGATCATGCTGCTCGCCGTGGCCCTGGTGTTCGTGACGACGGCCGCCGTAGCGGCCGTCGCGAACGCGCTCGTCCCCGGACTGCCCCTCGCCGCGGCCGTGGCGCTCGGCGCGCTGGTCGCCCCGCCCGATCCGGTCGCAGCGACCGCGGTCGCCGGCCGGCTGGGGCTGCCCCGCCGTCTCGTGTCCATCCTGGAGGGCGAGGGACTGTTCAACGACGTCACCGCGATCGTGCTCTACCACGTGGCGATCGCCGCCGCGGTCAGCGGAACGTTCTCCTGGCCCGAGGCCGCCGGGGAACTCGTGCTGTCCGCCGTGGTCGCGGTCGCGGTCGGACTCGCTCTCGGCTGGCTCTCCAACAAGCTGATGAGCTACCTCGGCGACGCCACGCTGCAGATCGGCCTGTCGCTGCTCGTGCCCTTCGCGAGCTATGTGCTCGCCGAGGAACTGCACGGCTCCGGCGTCCTCGCCGTCCTCACCACGGCGCTCTTCCTCGCCGAGCACACGGCGGACGCCGACGACGTGACCGGCCGGCTGGCCGGCAACACCTTCTGGGACATCGTCGACACCCTGGTGACCGGCGTCGCCTTCGGTCTGATCGGCCTGGAGCTGCACAACGTCTTCGGCACGGCCGAGGAGCAGCTGTGGGAGATGCTCGGCTGGGGCGCCGCGATCAGCGCGGTCGTCGTGGGCGTACGGCTGCTGTATCTGCTGCCGGCGACCTGGCTGGCCAAGCGGCTGCACGACAAACGCGATCTCGACGAGGAGATCCCCGTCGGCTGGCGCGAGACCGTCGTCATGTGGTGGGCGGGGATGCGGGGAGTGGCGACCGTGGCACTGGCGCTCGCCATCCCGCTCACCACGGACAGCGGCGAGCCCTTCCCCGGCCGGGACCAGATCATCTTCATCGCGTTCTCGGTGATCATCTCCACCCTTGTGTTCCAGGGGCTCACCCTGCCCTGGCTGGTCAAGCGCCTCGGAGTGCAGGCCGACTCGGACGCCGAGCGGGCACTGGAGCACGGGCTCGCCCTGCGCGCCGCCAAGGCGGCCAAGTACCGGCTGCGCGAGATCGAGGACAGCGAGGAACTGCCGGAGGAGATCAGCGAGCGGCTGCTGCGCAGGGCCTACGAGATCGGGGCACGGATCAGCCCCGACATCGTCGAGGACGAGCGGCGTGAGTGGTACACCAAGCGGATCGACCGGCTGAAGATGGTCCAGCGCATCCAGCGGGAGATGATGTCGGCGGCCCGCCACGAAGTGCTGTCCGCGCGCAACGAACCGGGAGCCGATCCCGAGATCGTCGACCGGGTGCTGCGCCACCTGGATGTACGCAGCCTCCGCTGAGCGCCTCGGGCTCGTAGGATCCGGAGCATGGCGCGCACCGTGGTGATCAGTGGCGGCGGGACGGGAATCGGGTTCGCGGCGGCGGAGGCCTTCGCCGCCGACGGGGAGCAGGTGGTGCTGCTCGGGCGGCGCGAGGAGGTCCTCGCACGGGCCGCCGAGCAGATCCCCGGCTCCCGTTACTGTGCGGTCGACCTCAGCGAACCGAGCGGCGCCCGTAAGGCGGCGGAGTTCACGGAGCGCGAGTACGGCACCGTCGACGTCCTCGTGCACAGCGCGGGCGGCAACGGACGTCTGGAGCAGCGTTCCGCGTACGACGACGACCCGCTGGAGGCCGTCGCCCGGGACTGGACCCTGAACTTCCGGCTCAACACCCTGACGGCCGCCCTGCTCACCGAGGCCACCCGCGGCCATCTGGCCACCCCCGGGGGCCGGGTGCTGTTCCTGAGCTCGATCGCGGCGTACCGGGGGTCCGGCCCCGCGCCGTACGCGGCAGCCAAGGCCGCGCTGCATCCGTACGCCTTCAAGCTCGCCCGCGAACTCGGGCCGCGCGGGATCACCGTCAACGTCGTCGCGCCGGGGTTCGTCGAGGAGACGGACTTCTTCGGCGGCGCATTCCCCGAGGAGCGCCTGCGCGCCCTGGTCGCGGAGACCGCGACCGGGCGCATCGCTCACCCCGGCGATGTGGCGCAGACCCTGCGCTGGCTCGCCTCCTCGGCGGCCGCCCACATCACGGCCCAGATCATCCAGGTCAACGGCGGCGCCGAGCGCGGCCACTGAGGGCCGGGACGCTCGGCGCCGGACTTTTTGGATCGGCCGCGTTGCCCGAGCACCGGGGCATCCCGCACGTCAGCCGCGGCCGGTCCGTGGAGTGCCGTCCTCCGGCACGATCTGGTCCTGGGTGAGCTCGGCCGGCTTCTCCTCCCGCTCCACGGCGTGGGCGGTGGCGATCCGCGGCAGCGCGTACGGGTGCTGGTCGGACAGCCAGGCGATCAGCTGCTCGCGCACCGCGCACCGCACGGTCCAGATGTCGTCCGCGTCCTTGGCGGTCATCACCGCGCGTACCTGGATCGTCGACGGCGTCGTGTCTGTGACGGCGAGCGACCAGTCGCGGCCGTCCCAGGCCGGGCACTCGAGCAGGACGTCACGGAGCTTCTCGCGCATCTCCGGCACCGGTGTGGAGTGGTCCAGGTGGAAGAAGACGGTGCCGGTCATCTGCACACCGCCGCGGGACCAGTTCTCGAACGGCTTGCTGGTGAAGTACGACACAGGCATGGTGATCCGGCGTTCGTCCCAGGTCCGGACGGCGAGGAAGGTGAGCGTGATCTCCTCGACCGTTCCCCACTCGCCGTCCACCACCACGGTGTCGCCGATACGCACCATGTCGCCGAACGCGATCTGGAGTCCCGCGAAGAGGTTGCCCAGCGTCGACTGGGCGGCCACACCGGCGACGATGCCTAGGACACCGGCGGACGCCAGCATCGAGGTGCCGACCGCGCGCATGGCGGGGAAGGTCAGCAGCATCGCCGCGAAGGCCACCACACCGACGACGGCGATGACGACCCGTTGGATGAGGGTCACCTGTGTACGGACCCTGCGCACCCGGGCCGGGTCGCGGGTGGCCGCGGCGTACCGGTTGTAGGTGGACTCGACGACGGCCGTCGCGATCCGCACGACGAGCCAGGCGGAGGCCCCGATCAGCACCAGGGTCAGCACCTGGCCGATGGCCCCGTGGTGTTCGCGGATGCTCTCGATCTGCGCCTGGCGGTAGGTCGCTCTCAGCATCGCCGTGCACAGGACGACCTGCAGCGGCAGGCGGCACCGTCGCAGCAGACCCCACAGCGGGGTCTCGGTGTGTCGGGTGTCCTCACGGCGCAGCAGCAGGTCGACGACCCATCCCACGAACAGCGTGAGGACGACCGAGCCACCGATGACGATCAACGGGCGCAGCACGTTCTCCATGCCCACGAACGTAACCTGACGGCATGGACATCATGCTTTTCCATTCGACGTATGGCCTTCGTCACGGTGTGCGCCAGGCCGCCGAGCGCCTGGAAGCCGCAGGTCATACCGTCTGGACCCCGGATCTGTTCGAGGGCAGGACCTTCGGGAGCACCGAGGAGGGCATGGCCTTCAAGGACGGGATCGGAAAGGACGAACTGCTCAAAAGGGCGGTTCTCGCCGCGGCGCCCCGCTCGGAACGAGGTCTCGTCTACGCCGGATTCTCGTTCGGTGCCTCCGTCGCGCAGACGCTGGCGCTCGGCGACGAGAAGGCCCGCGGGCTGCTGCTGATGCACGGCACCTCCGACATCGCGGAGAACGCGGCGGTCGACGACCTGCCGGTACAACTGCATGTCGCCGACCCCGACCCCTTCGAGCCGCACGACTGGCTGACCGCCTGGTATCTCGGGATGGGGCGCGCCGGAGCCGATGTCGAGGTCTACCGCTACGCCGGCGCCGGACATCTCTACACCGACCCGGACCTGCCCGACTACGACGAGGAGGCCGCCGAGCAGACCTGGCGGGTCGCTCTCGCCTTCCTCTCCTCGCTGGACGGCACGCCGTAGGACGGTTGTTGGGGTCCGGAAGTACTCAGGGCCGGGTGCAGCGGCCCGAGGCTCCGGTGGCCGTGGGGCGGCACTGCAGGCCGTAGTCGGCCGAACTCGTGCTCAGATAGCGCCCGATGCAGGTGCTCGGCGAGGTCCTGCCGCGTTCGGCGCAGAAGGCCAGGGCCGCCCGCCCGTCCGCGAAGGGGCCCGGTGCGTAGATGACCCAGAACCCCGGGCGCAGCGAGGCGTAGTCGTCGCTGCGGACGAAGACGGCCTCGGGCACGGTGGCGCGGACCTTCGCGAGGCGTACGTCCCGTGCGGCGGTGCCGGAGCCGAGCGGCTCGGAGTAGAGCTGGGCGATCCAGCCGGCGGTGACCGGCGGGCGCGGCGGGTCCGAGGACTCGCTGGGGCTCGGCGTCGGTGTGGGCGTCGGCGTCGGCGTGGGGGACGGTGACGGGGTGGGGCTCGGAGTGGGCCGTGGATCGGTCGTCGTCGCTGCCGGCGTCGACGCGGCGGACCCGGTCGGGCCGCCCCGGCCGCCCGCGTCGTCCTTGCCCTGCTCCCGCAGGACGAGCACCAGAGCGGTCGCGGCGGTGATCGCCACCGCCACCGCGATCACGGCGGCGACAACGGCTCCGCGAGGTCCGCCGCTCGTCCGGTCCGGCAACGGCTGCGGCTGCGGGACCGTCGGCCGCGGACTGTCCAGCTGGGTGGGCACGGGAGGCACCGGGCCCGGCAGCACAGGGGGCGGCGCGGTCGCCGTCATGGTCGGTCCGGCCCAGTGCGGCAGCATGCCGGACTCCACCTGCGCCAGCATCGCGTCCAGTCGGCGTGCGTCGGGACGGCCCGCCGGGTCGCGTACGAGCAGCGCCCGCAGCACCGGTGCGAGCGGACCGGAGCGCACCGGCGGCGGGACGTCCTCGTCCAGCACGGCGGCCAGCGTGGCCAGCGTCGTCCCCCTGCGGAGCGGGCTCAGCCCCTCGACGGACACGTACAGCACGAGCCCCAGCGACCACAGGTCGGAGGCCGGATCGTCGTCCCTGCCGCGGACGCGCTCGGGGGCGATGTACTCGGGGGAGCCGATGAGTTCACCGGTGGCCGTCAGCGAGGCCGAGCCCTGGAGCGCGGCGATACCGAAGTCGGTGAGCACGGCCCCACCCCCGGGACCGTCGCGCAGCAGCACATTGGCGGGTTTCACATCGCGGTGCTGGATGCCCGCCGCGTGGGCGGCGCGCAGCGCCGAGAGCACCTGACGGCCGATGCGCGCCGCCTCCACGGGTGCCAGGGGACCCCGGCCGAGCCGGTCCTGGAGCGTGGTGCCCCGCACCAGCTCCATCACGATCCAGGGATGCGGTTCGCTGTCCACGATGTGATGGATCGTCACCACGTGCGGGTGACTGAGCCGGGCGAGTGCGCGGGCCTCGCGGAGCACCCGCTCACGCACGGCGCCCGACGTTCCGGCCTCCGAACGTACCGCTTTCAGGGCGACTTCGCGGTGGAGCACGGTGTCGCGAGCCCGCCACACCGTGCCCATACCACCGCTGCCCAGCGGTTATATCAGCTCGAACCGCCCGTCGATCACGTCCCCCGGCGCATGCATGGCGTCAGGTTAGAGCAGCTCTGCGTCAGCACACCCGCACAGTTGCGTTCTTCACCCGTTGGTTCCCCGGCCGCGGGGACCGGCGGGCCGGGTGCCTCAGCGCACCGGCTGGTTCACCCGCTCGACCTTCTGCGTGCCGTTGAGCGTCCGGTACGACCGGGCCCATGTGGCGGTCGCCTCGCGCTTCGTCTTGTCGGACAGCACGTAGTAGTCCATCTGCGAGCGCTCGGCGGTCACGTCGAGGACGCCGTAGCCGTGGCTGTCCATGTCCAGCCACTTCACATGGCGGTTGGCGGCCCTGACCGCAGCCTGCGCGACGACGGAGACCGTCCCCGGCGCGACATGGAGAATGTCGTCCAGATTGTCCGAGGTCACCGACGTCACGACGAACTCGGTCGCGGCGGACTGGGACAGCGGGTACGTCGCGGCCTTGACCGGCACGTCGTTGGCCCATGCCATGTGGATGTCACCGGTGAGGAAGACCGTGTTCTTGATCCCGCGCTGCGTCAGGTGCGCCAGCAACTCCCGGCGGTCGTCGGTGTAGCCGTCCCACTGGTCGACGTTGACGGCCAGGCCGCCCTTGGGCAGACCGAGCAACTCCGCGATGGGCTCCAGCAGATGGGCCGGCAGCGCTCCGAAGGCGACCGGCGAGATCATCACCGAGGTGCCGACGAGCTTCCACGCCGCGTCGGACCCGGCCAGCCCGGCCTTCAGCCAGTCCAGCTGGGCACGGCCGGTGATCGTGCGGTCCGGGTCGTCCACACCGCCGTTGCCGACCGACGACTGCTGCGAGCGGAAGGACCGCAGGTCCAGCAGATGCAGATCCGCGAGCTTGCCGAAGCGGAGCCTGCGGTAGACCGTGCCCTCGGTGGAGGCGCGCACGGGCATCCACTCGAAGTACGCCCGGCGGGCGGCGGCCGCGCGGGCCGCGTAGTCGCCCTCGGTGCCCGGGGTGTGGTTCTCGGCGCCGCCGGACCAGGCGTCGTTGGCGATCTCGTGGTCGTCCCAGATCGCGACCACGGGGTGCGCGGCGTGCAGCGCCTGGAGGTCCGGGTCCGTCTTGTAGGTGGCGTGGCGGAGCCGGTAGTCGGCGAGCGTGAGGATCTCGTGGCGGGGCGAGTGCTGCCGTACGCCGTACGGCTCGTCCGGGTAACCGCCCGCCGCGTACTCGTAGATGTAGTCGCCGAGATGGAGAATCGCGTCCAGGTCGGCACGGGCGGCCAGGTGCCGGTAGGCGGAGAAGTAGCCGGCCTCCCAGTTGGCGCAGGAGACCACGCCGAAGCGCACCCCGGACGTCGCGGCGTCGGTGGCCGGAGCGGTACGGGTGCGGCCCACGGCGGACACGGTGGTGCCGGCGGTGAAACGGAAGTAGTACATGGTCGCCGGGCTCAGACCCCTGACGTCCGCCTTGACGGTGTGGTCCGTCTCGGCCGTCGACGTGGTGGAGCCTCGGGCGACGACCTTGGTGAAGGCCCTGTCCTCCGCGACCTCCCAACCGACCGCGGTGTCCGGGCCCTTGCCCGAGCCCGGGAGGGACTCGGGCGTGGGGGTGATACGTGTCCACAGCAGGACGCCGTCGGGCAGGGGGTCACCGGAGGCGAGGCCGTGCAGAAAGGCCGGCGCCAGGGCGGCGGTGGCCGCGGAGGCGGAGGCGGAGGCGGCGACCGCGATGGCGGGCGCAGCGACGACAGCAGTGGCGGCAGCGGCCTTGACGACCGTGCGGCGGCTGGGAGTTGACGGGAGTCGACTGGTCACGGCCGATCAGACTACTGACCGGTAAGCCGAATGGGCGAGCGAACTGTCAAAGTTCGCCCGCCCATCCGGAACGGTCAACCGGCGCGTTCCCTGACGGCCGCCCGGCCGCCCGGGACCCTTCGGTCACAGGGCCTTCGGGCGGGCCGCGAAGCCGCGCGGATCAGCCGTTGAGCACCTTGTCGAGCGAGGTGCGGTACTGCTCCACGGTCATCGGCGGGTTGTCGGTGCCCTCCGCCGTGATCTTCTTGCCGTCCATCCTCAGCGTCGGAGTACCGCCGACACCGCTCTTGTCGAACGTCGCGGACATCTTCATCGCCCACGCGTCGAACGTCCCGTCCTCGACGTTCTTCTTGAACTCGGCGTTGCTCTTGAGCGCCGGGACGGAGTCGGCGACCTCCAGGAGGTAGGAGTCCTTGGCGAACTTGTCCTGGCTCTCCTCGGGGTGGAACTTCGACGAGTACAGAGCGGCCTTGTACGCCGTGAAAGCGTCGGGGCTCACGTTGAGAGCGGCGCCCAGCGCGCTCAGCGCGTTCTTCGAACCCTCGCCCTGGTCGGCGTTGTCGATGAAGGTGGCGCCGACGTACTTGAGCTTGTACTTGCCGTCGGCGACATCCTTGGCGACCGTCTCGCCGATCGCCTGCTCGAAGCTCGCGCAGACCGGGCAGCGGGAGTCCTCGTACAGCTCCAGTGTCTTCTTCGCGGCCGGCTTGCCGATGACCACGGTCGTGCCGTTTGTGCCCTCGGTGTTCTTGGGCGCGGTGACGGTCTTCTCGTCCTTCACCGACTCCCAGTGATCCGGCTTGTTGGCCTGCATCACGGCGTATCCGGCGCCGCCCGCGATCGCGAGGACCACGATCGTCGAGCCGATGACGATGAGCTGGCGGCGGGTCTTGTCCTTCTTGGCCTGGCGCTCGCGCTCCTGGCGCAGCCGCTCGCGGGCCGCCGCCTTGTTGGCCTGGCTGTTACGTGCACTCATGGTTCTTCACTCCGTGGGATGTCGTATCCGCGGATACGGGGAGACACCGGGGACACCGGAAACCGGGACATACCGGGGAACCGGGGACCGGCGAAGTCGGGGAATCGGGAAGGGGGACGTGGCTCAGGCGAGTACCGCGGCCGAGCTCGGCGGTCCCCTCCGTCCGACGCAATGCACCAGCAGCCGGGCGTGGGCCCGCGCGGCCCGGACCGGTGCGCGCCGGGCGACGGTTCCCCCGGATCGCTCCGCCGCCCCCGCCGCGGCGACGGCCAGCAGCAGTGGCCGGAACGCGAAGGCGCCGACCGCCCGCAGGAGGCCGGCCAGCGCGGACTCGCCGCGCCGCAGCCAGGCCGCGGCGAGCAGGCCGACCGAGACATGGGCGGCGAGCAGCAGCCAGGGCACGGCGGGGTCGGCGGAGTGCAGCAGATTCGCCGCGCCCGGGTCGGCGGCCACTCCGGGCAGCCCACTGCCCACGCTGCCGCCGCACAGCACGTCGAAGCCGACCGTGCGCAGCGAACCGGCGACCGGTCCGCCGCCGGGGCCGTAACAGACGTCCTGGCCGGCGGTGAAGACGGTGTCCGCGGCCAGCTCCAGGGGGACGAGCAGGCCCGCTATCCGCCAGAAGCCGCGCTCCTGCCCGGACAGGAGATAGGCGGCGCCGAAGACGAATGCCGACATCCCGGCAAGGGTCGTCCACGGGAGGGGGGAACGGGAGAGCAGCACATGGGAGGCGGCGGACAGTGTCACGACCAGTGCCGTGAAGATCGCTGCCCGCAGCCCCCTGAGCTGCACACCCGATAGGTTCATCACCGGGGAGTCTCCCATGGCTCCCTGAGAGGGTTCTTAACGGATCCGGTCGCTGGGCGGACCGGCTACAGACCGGGGATCCGGCCGTTGCGGAACAGGTCGACGAAGATCTGGTGGTCCTTGCGCGCCCGGGAGCCGTAGCTGTGCGCGAAGTCGACCAGCAGCTCGGCGAAACCGTCCTCGTCCGCCGCGATCGCCGCGTCGATGGCCCGCTCGGTGGAGAACGGCACCAGCGAGTGACCGCTCTCGTCGTCGGCGGCCCCGTGCATCGTGGCCGTGGCCCGGCCGAGGTCCGCGACGACCGCCGCGATCTCCTCCGGGTCGTCGATGTCCGACCAGTCCAGGTCCACCGCGTACGGCGAGACCTCGGCCACCAGCTGGCCGCCGCCGTCGAGCTCGGTCCAGCCCAGCCACGGATCGGCGTGGTCCTGGAGCGCCCGCTGCGAGATCACCGTGCGGTGACCCTCGTGCTGGAAGTACTCCCGCACCGACGGGTCGTCGATGTGCCGGGAGACCGCCGGGGTCTGCGCCTGCTTCATGTAGATCACGACGTCGTTCTCGAGGGCGTCGCTGTTGCCCTCCAGCAGGATGTTGTACGAGGGGAGGCCGGCGGAACCGATGCCGATGCCCCGCCGGCCGACCACGTCCTTGACCCGGTAGGAGTCGGGGCGCGTCAGGCTGGACTCGGGCAGCGTCTCCAGATAGCCGTCGAAGGCCGCCAGGACCTTGTAACGGGTCGCCGCGTCCAGTTCGATCGTGCCCCCGCCGGGGGCGAAGCGGCGCTCGAAGTCACGGATCTCCGTCATCGAGTCGAGCAGGCCGAAACGGGTCAGCGAGCGGGCCACGCGCAGCGCGGCCAGCAGCGGGCCCTCGGCGGTGTCCAGCGTGAAGGGCGGCACCTCGTCGTTCTTGGCGCCGGCGGCCAGGGCGTGGATGCGCTCGCGGTAGGCGGCGGCGTAGATCCGCACCAGCTCGGTGATCTGCTCGTCGCTGAGCGCCTTGGTGTAGCCGATCAGGGCGAGGGACGCGGCCAGCCGCTTCAGGTCCCAGGTGAAGGGGCCGACGTACGCCTCGTCGAAGTCGTTGACGTTGAAGATCAGCCGGCCGTTGGAGTCCATGTACGTGCCGAAGTTCTCCGCGTGCAGGTCGCCGTGGATCCACACCTTGCCGGTGCGTTCGTCCAGGTAGGGACCGCCGTGCTGCTCCCGCTCGAGGTCGTGGTAGAAGAGGCAGGCGGTGCCGCGGTAGAAGGCGAACGCGGAGGCCGCCATCTTCCGGAACTTGACCCGGAAGGCGGCCGGGTCGGCGGCCAGGAGCTCGCCGAAGGCGGTCCCGAAAACGGTGAGGATCTGCTCACCGCGCTGTTCGGCCGTGACCTCGGCGGTGTGCGGTACCGACATCGCTGGGTGCCTCCTGGTGCATGACAAATGGGACAGTGCTTCCGCCCCTCCAACGCTCGAAGGTACTCGGGAGTGCCCCACGATTGTCAGTGGAGAGTCGTAGACTTCCACGCTGTCCCCCCAGACCGTCCGTTACCCGCCACTCACCGTTCCCCGGAGGCCCCCGCCGTGACCAAGCCGCCGTTCACGCACCTGCATGTGCACACCCAGTACTCGCTGCTGGACGGTGCCGCGCGGCTGAAGGACATGTTCAACGCGTGCAACGAAATGGGCATGTCGCACATCGCGATGACGGACCACGGCAACCTCCACGGGGCGTACGACTTCTTCCACTCGGCGAAGAAGGCGGAGGTCACTCCGATCATCGGGATCGAGGCCTATGTGGCCCCGGAGTCCCGGCGGAACAAGCGCAAGATCCAGTGGGGTCAGCCGCATCAGAAGCGCGACGACGTCTCCGGTTCCGGTGGTTACACGCACAAGACGATCTGGGCCGCGAACAAGACCGGACTGCACAACCTCTTCCGCCTCTCCTCCGACGCGTACGCCGAGGGCTGGCTCCAGAAGTGGCCGCGGATGGACAAGGAGACCATCGCCCAGTGGTCGGAGGGGCTCATCGCCTCGACCGGCTGCCCGTCCGGCGAGCTCCAGACCCGGCTGCGTCTGGGCCAGTTCGACGAGGCGCTGAAGTCGGCCGCCGAGTACCAGGACATCTTCGGCAAGGACCGGTACTTCCTGGAGCTGATGGACCACGGCATCGAGATCGAGCGCCGGGTCCGTGACGGGCTGCTGGAGATCGGCAAGAAACTCGGCATCCCGCCGCTGGTCACCAACGACTCGCACTACACCTACTCCCACGAGGCGACGGCGCACGACGCGCTGCTGTGCATCCAGACCGGCAAGAACCTCTCGGACCCGGACCGCTTCCGCTTCGATGGCACCGGCTATTACCTCAAGTCCACCGACGAGATGTACGCGGTGGACTCCTCGGACGCCTGGCAGGAGGGGTGCGCCAACACCCTCCTGGTCGCCCAGCAGATCGACACGACCGGCATGTTCGAGGCCAAGAACCTCATGCCGAAGTTCGAGATCCCCGACGGCTTCACCGAGGTCACCTGGTTCCAGGAGGAGGTGCGGCGCGGCATGGAGCGCCGCTATCCCTCCGGCGTCCCCGCCGACCGCCAGAAGCAGGCGGAGTACGAGATGGACGTCATCATCCAGATGGGGTTCCCCGGGTACTTCCTCGTCGTCGCCGACTTCATCATGTGGGCCAAGAACAACGGCATCGCGGTCGGCCCCGGCCGAGGCTCCGCGGCCGGCTCGATCGTGGCGTACGCCATGGGCATCACCGACCTCGACCCGATCGAGCACGGACTGATCTTCGAGCGCTTCCTCAACCCCGAGCGCGTCTCCATGCCCGATGTCGACATCGACTTCGACGAGCGCAGGCGCGTCGAGGTGATCCGGTACGTGACCGAGAAGTACGGCGCCGACAAGGTCGCCATGATCGGCACCTACGGAAAGATCAAGGCGAAGAACGCCATCAAGGACTCCGCCCGGGTCCTCGGCTATCCGTACGCGATGGGCGACCGTCTCACCAAGGCGATGCCCGCGGACGTTCTCGGCAAGGGCATCGATCTGTCCGGCATCACCGATCCCTCGCACCCGCGCTACAGCGAGGCCGGCGAGATCCGCGGGATGTACGAGAACGAGCCGGACGTGAAGAAGGTCATCGACACCGCCAAGGGCGTCGAGGGCCTGGTCCGGCAGATGGGTGTGCACGCCGCGGGCGTCATCATGTCCAGCGAGCCCATCGTCGACCACGCCCCGATCTGGGTGCGCCACACCGACGGTGTGACCATCACGCAGTGGGACTACCCGCAGTGCGAGTCGCTCGGCCTGCTGAAGATGGACTTCCTCGGTCTGCGCAACCTCACGATCATGGACGACGCCATCAAGATGGTGAAGGCCAACAAGGGCATCGACCTGGAGATGCTCGCGCTCCCGCTGGACGACCCCACGACGTACGAACTGCTCTGCCGCGGTGACACGCTGGGTGTCTTCCAGTTCGACGGCGGCCCGATGCGCTCGCTGTTGCGGCTGATGAAGCCCGACAACTTCGAGGACATCTCCGCCGTCTCGGCCCTGTACCGCCCGGGCCCGATGGGCATGAACTCCCACACGAACTACGCGCTCCGCAAGAACGCGCAGCAGGAGATCACCCCGATCCACCCGGAGTTGGAGGAGCCTCTCAAGGAGGTCCTCGGTGTCACCTACGGCCTGATCGTCTATCAGGAGCAGGTCCAGAAGGCCGCGCAGATCATCGCCGGGTACTCCCTCGGCGAGGCCGACATCCTCCGTCGGGTGATGGGCAAGAAGAAGCCCGAGGAACTGGCGAAGAACTTCGTCCTGTTCCAGGAGGGTGCCCGCAAGAACAAGTACTCCGACGAGGCGATCCAGGCGCTGTGGGACGTCCTGGTCCCCTTCGCCGGATACGCGTTCAACAAGGCGCACTCCTCGGCGTACGGCCTGGTCACCTACTGGACCGCGTACCTCAAGGCGAACTACCCCGCCGAGTACATGGCCGCGCTGCTCACCTCGGTCAAGGACGACAAGGACAAGTCCGCGGTCTATCTCAACGAGTGCCGCCGCATGGGCATCAAGGTGCTGCCGCCCAATGTGAACGAGTCCCAGTCGAACTTCGCCGCGCAGGGCGACGACGTGATCCTCTTCGGCCTCTCCGCCGTCCGCAACGTCGGTACGAACGTCGTCGAGTCGATCATCCGGTCCCGCAAGGCGAAGGGGAAGTTCACCTCGTTCCCCGACTTCCTCGACAAGGTCGAGGCGGTCGTCTGCAACAAGCGGACCGTGGAGTCCCTCATCAAGGCCGGCGCCTTCGACGAGATGGGCCACACCCGCAAGGGCCTCGTCGCCCACCACGAACCGATGATCGACAACGTGGTGGCGGTCAAGCGCAAGGAGGCCGAGGGGCAGTTCGACCTCTTCGGCGGCATGGGCGACGCCGACGAGAGTTCCGAGCCCGGCTTCGGTCTCGACGTGGAGTTCTCCGACATCGAGTGGGACAAGTCCTATCTGCTCGCCCAGGAGCGCGAGATGCTCGGGCTGTATGTCTCGGACCACCCGCTGTTCGGTATCGAGCACGTCCTCAGCGACAAGACGGACGCGGCGATCTCCCAGCTCACCGGCGGGGAGCACGCGGACGGCGCGGTCGTCACCATCGGCGGCATCATCTCGGGCCTCCAGCGCAAGATGACCAAGCAGGGCAACGCCTGGGCCATCGCGACCGTCGAGGACCTGGCCGGTTCCATCGAGTGCATGTTCTTCCCCGCGACCTACCAGTTGGTGTCCACCCAGCTCGTCGAGGACACGGTCGTCTTCGTCAAGGGGCGGCTCGACAAGCGCGAGGACATTCCGCGGCTGGTCGCCATGGAGCTGATGGTGCCCGACCTGTCGTCCGCGGGCACCAACGCCCCGGTCGTCGTCACCATCCCCACGGTGAAGGTGACCCCGCCGATGGTGAGCAGGCTGGGGGAGATCCTCAGCCATCACAAGGGCAACACCGAGGTACGGATCAAGCTTCAGGGGCCGCGTAAGACGACGGTGCTGCGCCTCGACCGGCACCGGGTGCAGCCGGACCCGGCCCTGTTCGGCGATCTCAAGGTGCTGCTCGGCCCGTCCTGCCTGGCGGGCTGAGCCCGCCCGCGGGCCCTTGTGCCCGAACACCCGGAAGGGGTGCGACCGTCGTCACGGTCGCGCCCCTTCCGCTGGGTGCGGGCTGATCAGTTGTGACCGAAGCGCCGCTGATGTTTACGGGCCACATCCGCCGGGCTGCCCTGTGCCTGCGACTGCGAGCGGGCCTGCGACTCGTAGGCGGTCGTCTTCGCCTGCTCGTTGCCACGCTCCGCGGGGGACGCCGCGCGCTCCTGTTGGCCACCCTTGCGATTCTTGTTCTTGGCCATGGTGTGCCTCCACTGGGATCTAGGGGCCAGGGCCGCGATCAGACTCACATACAGGACGATACGCCGCATTTTGGATCATAGCGGTGGGTAAAGACGCCATGTCACAGGCCTTGACATGCGATCCGCCACGCCGATGATCGAGTTCCGGCCGTTAAGCCTCATTCGGTCGGGCAGACTCGAAGGAAACCCGCAACAATCCCCGGTCCGGAACCTTTTCCCGGCCCGGACCCTTTTCTTATTCCGAAGTTCCCGAAGTTCCCGAAAGAAGGTGGAACGCGTGGACCGCTGCGTTGTCCTGGTTGACGCCGGATATCTCCTGGGCGCCGCCGCGAGCCTGCTTGCCGGGGAACCGGCGCGTTCCCGGATCACTGTCGACCATTCCGCACTTATTCAAGGCCTTCGCGAACTCGCCGAGGCCGATACCGAGCGGCCGTTGTTGCGTATCTACTGGTTCGACGGAGCCCCTGACCGTGTGCCGCAGCCCGAGCACCGACGGCTGCGCGTGATGCCCCGGGTGACGGTCCGCCTCGGCGCACTGACGCGCAGCGACGGACGCTGGGCGCAGAAGGGCGTGGACGCGGCCATGCACGCCGAGCTCACCGAACTGGCCAGAAATCGCGCATGCTCCGACGTGGTGCTGGTCACCGGCGACGGAGATCTGCTGCCCGGCCTGATGTCCGCCAAGGAGCACGGTGTGGCCGTGCACCTGTGGGCGGTGCAGGCCGCCGACGGCGACTACAACCAGTCGGAGGACCTGGTCGCCGAGGCGGATGAGCGGCGGGTGCTCGACCGCGTCTGGATCACCCGGGCCGTACGGGCCAAGGAGCTCACCGGCGTCTGCGCGCCGCCCCCTGTCCCGCGGCCGGAGATCGCGGCGATCCTCTCCGCGCCCCTGCCCGAGTCGGCGCTCGCCGCCTCCCAGGAGCGGGCTGCCGAGGCCGCGCGCAACGGCGCGCCGCCCGCGCCCACCGACAACGGCGCAGCGACCCCTCCCGCCCCCGCCGCCTCCTCAAAGGGCGTGCCCACGCCCAAGGACCTGGCGAGTCTGCGGGCCCCGGGGCCGCACCCCCCGCACCACCCCGCGAACGCCACCCTGCGCTGGTCCTCCGACAAGGGCTGGGTCGAGCGGGCCGGCGGTGCGCTCGGCGAGCCGCCGGAGACGGCATCGCTGCCGACGCTGGCTCAGCTCACCAGCGCCGAGCAGCGCTGGGCCGACCGCGAGGAGGACATCACGACGGTCGGCGGCGACCCCTTCGAGGTCGGTCAGGTGTTCGCCCGGCGCTGGATGGCGCGACTGCCGGAGGCCGGCCATGTGCAGAAGCTGTCGACGATGTACCCGCGTATCCCGCATCGCATCGACGGGGAACTGCTGCGCTACGCAGCACGTTTCGGTCTGCTGGCGCACAAGGACGACCAGATCGACGAACACGACCGTTATGCGATCCGGGCCGGATTCTGGCGGGAGATCGACGTCCGGGCGGCGGCGGAACACGCCCCGGCCGGGGAGTAGCACCGGCGACCCCGTAGTCTCGTACCTCGTGAGTACGGTGTGCGTGGTGCGGCGACTGGTCAAGACGTACCCCGCCGTGCGCGCCCGGCGGGGGGTTCCCGCGACGCCCGAGGTGAGGGCGACGGACGGGATCAGCCTGGAGGTGCGGGGCGGTGAGATCTTCGGTCTCCTCGGCCCGAACGGCGCCGGCAAGTCCACCCTCGTACGCCAGCTGACCGGTCTGATGCGGCCCGACTCGGGCAGCGTCGAGGTGCTCGGTCACGATCTCGTACGCCACCCGGAGCGGGCCGCGCGGCTCATCGGGTACCTCGGGCAGGAGTCCACCGCGCTGGACGAGCTGACCGTCGCGCTGGCCGCCGAGACGACGGGCCGGCTGCGCGGACTGACCATCCGGGACGCCAGGGCCGAGCGGGACTCCGTTCTGGAGGAGCTCGGGCTGACGGCGCTCGCCGGGCGTCCGCTGAAGAAGCTGTCCGGCGGGCAGCGCCGGCTCGCGTGCTTCGCGGCCACGCTGGTCGGTGAGCGCCCGCTGCTGGTCCTGGACGAGCCGACGACCGGAATGGACCCCGTCGCGCGCCGCGCGGTGTGGGCGGCCGTCGACCGGCGCCGGGCCGTGAACGGAACGACGGTCGTGCTCGTCACTCATAACGTGATCGAGGCGGAGACCGTCCTCGACCGGGTCGCCGTCCTGGAGCGCGGCCGGGTGATCGCCTGCGACACCCCCGGCGGGCTGAAGGAACGGGTCGCGGGCGAGGTGCGGGTCGAGCTGGTGTGGCGGGACCGGGCGCCGCTGGACGTGCCCGAGGTCGCCGCGCTGCACGGCTTCGCGCAGCAGTCGGGGCGCCGCTGGGTGCTGCGACTGGCGCCCGACGAGGCGCGGGCCGCGGTCGCCGCGGTGACGGGGGGAGCGGCGTTCGCCGCACTCGACGACTTCACGCTGACGACGCCCAGCCTGGAGGACGTGTACTTGGCGCTCGGGGGGAACGCGACGAAGGGGCTGGTCAAAGCGTGAGCATCGTTCCCGCGGAGGCGGTGTCCGGGAAAACCGGACAGATCAGGGTCCACAGCGCGGCGGCCGAACCCGCCGCGCCGCTCGCACCACGGGCCCGGCTGCTGCCGGCCCTCGGTGCGGTGTACCGCGCGCAGCTGTCGCGGGCACGGGTGGCCAGGATCCCGCTCCTCTTCGTGGCGACGTTCCAGTCCGTCGGGATCATGGTCCTGATGCGCGGGGTCGTGGACGGCGGCGCCGAGGCGCGTGCCGTCGTCGCCGGCTCCTCGGTCCTCGTCGTCGCGTTCGTCGCGCTGAATCTGCTCGCCCAGTATTTCGGGCAGCTGCGGGCCACCGGTGGTCTGGACCACTATGCGACCCTGCCGGTGCCGCCCGCGGCCGTGGTGCTCGGGGCGGCCGGGGCCTACGCCTCCTTCACCGTGCCCGGCACGATCGTCACCGCCGTCACCGGCAGCGTGCTGTTCCAGCTGCCCATGACGCATCTGTGGGTGCTCGTGGCGGTGATCCCGCTGAGCGGGGCCGCGCTCGCCGGGCTCGGCGCGGCGCTCGGACTGCTCGCACCGCGCCAGGAATTCGCCACACTCCTCGGGCAGTTGGGCATGTCGGCCGCGCTGCTGCTGGGAGTGCTGCCGGCGGACCGGCTGCCGGAGCCGATCTCGTACGCGCGCGACCTGCTGCCGTCGACGTACGGCGTCGAGGCCCTCGCCAGGACGTTCGAGGCGAGCCCCGACTGGGCCGTCGTGGCGCTGGACCTCGCCGTCTGCGCGGTCGTGGGCGTCGTTTCGCTGGCGGTCGCGACGTGGGCGTACCGGCGGGCGGCGGTCCGGTGAGGCGCCGGGCGAACACGTTTGGCACGATGGCGGTGTGACTGCACCGCTGACACCGCCGCATCAGCCCTCCCCGAACGATCCGTGGCAGACGCCGCAGACCGGTCCCGTACCCGCGCACCCGTACCACGGGACCGAGGGTCACGAGGGGGCGCACCCCGACGACCCGGACCTGAGGACGGATCTGCGGGACGGCGCCGTGGTGCTGGTCGCGGTGGCGGTCGCGGGCGTGGCGCTGGGGCTGCTCTGGCTGTGGCTGGCACCCCGGGTGCCGCTGATCTCCGACGGCAAGGCGGTGTTCCTGCGGGACACCGAGGGCGAAGAGGCGATGGGAGCAGACGGAACGTTTGCCCTGCTCGCGCTCGCCTTCGGCGCGGTGAGCGCGGCGGTGCTCTTCCTGCTGCGCAGGCGCGGCGGAATCACCCTGGTGGTGGCCCTGGCGGTCGGCGGCCTGCTCGGCTCACTGCTGGCCTGGGGCGTCGGTACGTGGCTCGGCCCCACGGACGATGTGGTCGCTCACGCCCGCGAGGTCGGCAAGGGCGTCGTCTTCGACGCACCGCTGGAGCTGAACGCGCACGGGGCGCTGCTGGCGTGGCCGGTGGCGGCGATGGTGGTCCACTTGGCGCTGACGGCGTTGTTCGGCCCACGGGACGTGGAGCCGGAGTGGGACGCGTACGGTCCCAAGGACGGCTCGCAGTCCGGTCCGCAGCACGGTCCGCAGGCCGGTCCCTGGCACGGTCCGCAGTCCGGTCCGCAGGCCGGTCCCCGGCACGGTCCGCAGTCGGGTCCGCAGTCCGGTCCGCGGCACGGCGCCTGACCCGGGTCTTTCGCTCGGTGCGCGGTGCGGCGCCTGACGTGGGGACTGTCCCAGGTCCCCGGCACGCCGCCTGACCCGGGTCTTTCACCCGGTCCGCGGCACGACGCCTGACCCGGGGACCTGTACACCGTCCGCGGCACGGCGCCTGCCCCGGTCCGGCCACCCGGGCCCGAGCCGCCGCGCCCGCGTTCGGTCACCCGCTTTCGTCGGGGCGCCTGGCCCGGCGCTCGGTCCGCCGCCGGTCACCCCGGCAAGCCGCGGTGCAGCCGCGCCGCGAGCGGGCGACCGTGAGGCAGCCCTCCGCGGCACGGCGCGGCCGTCACGCCGGGCGATGGCCGTGGTTGGACTTACGGGTGCGCCATTTGCGCTTGCGGGTGCGTTTGGACATGAGGCTGTACCTCCTCCTCGGACTTCCGCGTACGGATGGTCCTAGTCGAGGAGCCCCCCGCCGTCGAGCCCCTACGCGCGGCCGATCGGCGCCAGCACCGCGGAGGTGAGGGCCGCCAGGTCCGACGGGGAGAGCTCGACCTCCAGGCCGCGGCGGCCCGCCGAGACGCAGATCGTCGGGTGGCCGGCCGCCGAATCGTCCAGCACGGTGGGCAGGCGCTTGCGCTGGCCCAGCGGCGAGATCCCGCCACGGACGTAACCCGTCGTGCGTTCCGCCGCCGCCGGGTCCGCCATCGTCGCCCGTTTGCCGCCGACCGCCGTGGCCAGGGCCTTGAGATCGAGCTTGCCCGCCACCGGCACCACCGCGACCGTCAGTTCGCCGTCGACATCCGCGACGAGCGTCTTGAAGACCCGGTCGGGGGAGACGCCGAGCGCCTCGGCCGCCTCCTCGCCGTACGACGCGGACGCGGGATCGTGCGCGTACTCGTGCACGGTGAACTCCGTGCCCGCCGCGGTCAGGGCGACCGTCGCGGGCGTGCCGCCCTGCTTCCTGGGCTTCTTCGCCACGTCGAGGCGCTCCTGTTCAGTTGGGGCTCGTCGGAGCCCGCGTCAGATCGACCGCGGGCAGCGACGGAAGATGGCGGATCACCGCGGTCTCCGCGCGCAGCAGCGTCAGTTCCTCGCGCAGTCGCGCCGCGGTGTCCTTCGCCTCCAGGAGCCGCTGCTTCGCGGGCGTGTCCAGCACGGCCGCCGCCGCGACCAGGTAGGACACCACCGACGGCTCGTCGGGCAGGTCCGTTCCCGTCGACAGCGAGCGCTCACGCGCCCCCGCCAGCCGCTTCTGGTAGCTGCGGAAGGCCCGCAGCACACCCTCGGCCAGCGTTCCCGCGCCCTCCCCGGTCTCCTCCGGCAGTTCCTCCACCTCGGCCGTCAGAAAAGGGCCGCTCGCGTCGACCGAGAGCAGCCGGATCCTGGTCGTACCGGTGGCGAGCACTTCGAAGCTGCCGTCGTCGCGCTCACGGATGGTGGCGGCGTCGGCGATGCAGCCCACCGGGTGGAAGGCCTGGACGGGGTCGTCGCCGAAGCCCGCCGTGGGGCCGCGCTCCGGCAGAGCGGTCTGGTCCGGCATCCCGGGCAGCGTCGGCGCGACCTCACGGCCGTCGCGGATGGCGACCACGGCGAAGCGGCGCGGCTCGGACTCGTCCGTCTTCAGCAGTTCGCGCATGAGGGCGCGATAGCGCTCCTCGAAGACGTTCAGGGGCAGGACGAGACCCGGGAACAGCACCGAGTTGAGTGGGAAGAGGGGGAGACGTGCGGTGGTCACAACGGTCAAGCCTAATGGTCCGCGGACCCGCTTCGTCCGGCCCTTGCCCGCGGAGGTCTCGCGGAAGCGATCTGCAGCCGTACCGCGTCGCGTGCGTCGAGGAACCGGCCGAGCGGATCGTCCGAGACGTGGTTCCACGGGAAGGATGTGGCATACGGGCCGATGAGCCGGAACTGCTCCAGCGCGGGCTCCCAGCGCCGCCGCCCCGCCAGCACGTACGCCGTCAGGTTGCGGACCTCAGCGGGCCACGGGTCACCGGCTTCGTAGTCCGCCGAGAGGGCGACCGCGAGATCGGCCGCCGCGTCGATCCGGTCGTCCTGGACGGAATTGGTGTCCCCGCTCAGCAACTGAGCGAAGGCCGCCCGCACCGGCAGCGCCTGCACCAGGGAGCCGGGCAGCGCGTCGGCCGCGGCCTGCTCGGCGAAGTCGAAGCACTCGCGGTGCGATCCGTACCACTGGGCGGACAGGTACTGCAGGGCCGCGACATGGCATCCGTAGTGGTGCGACGAGCGGCGGACGGCCTGCTCCCACAGCGACTCGAAGGCCGTGTGCGTGGCATGCGTACCGCGCGCGTGGTCCAGGGCGATCCGCCACGGCACCGGGTCGTCCGGGTCCCCCTCGGCCGCCGCGTCCAGCAGCGGGCCGACCTCGCGCAGCCGCTCGGCGCGTGCCGGCGACTCCCAGGCCCTGCGGACGGCCAGCTCCGCCTTGAGGACCAGCGCGTCCGGGTCGCGGGGCGCGACGGCGAGCCACGACGTGAGCCATTCGTCCCGGTTCAGGGTGAAGGTGGCGAGCCGCAGGACGTAGCGGTCCCGGTCCTCCCAATCGGCTGATTCCCGTGTGGTCGCGAGCAGTTTGGCGGCCGGTTCCCATTCCCCGAACGCTGCCGCCACGAGGGCGGGGCTGAGCCGTTCGTCGGGCGCGTCGAGCAGAACCGCCTGGTCGGGCGGCAGTCCGTGGGCGATCCGCGGGGCGGTGCGGATCGTCCGTGCGGTGCGCAGCAGCGCTCGAAGCAATGACATGGTGCGGACCATTGAAAACTGCAGGTCGGGGCGGCGCCAGAGGATGGCTGTGAAGCTTTGGTGGCGGCCGGATGGTTGTCCTGGCGGAAGCCAAGAGAGCGTAAAGAAAGTGACTCAGCCGCGCCGTAGGAGACGGGACGCGCCGGCCGCGACCGTCGTGGCGAGAATCCACCCGAGCAGCACCAGTGCGGCGGCGGCCCATTGCCAGCGGCCGTCAAGCAGCCAGTAGCCGTCCTGGCCGAGATTGATCACCGGCACCAGCAGATCCAGCGCGTACAGCGGAGCGTTCCACTCGGGATGCTCCCCGGACTTGATCGGCGCCGGTTCCACCTGGGAGAAGGCCACCGTGCCGGCCGCCCACAGCACCGCCATCCACAGCGCGGCCCGGCCGGGCCGGTAGCCGTACGCCACCGTCCAGTCCTGGAGCAGGCCCCACAGCTTTCCGGCCAGCGGCAGCGTCTCGCGGCGCCGGCGCTGCTTGGCCAGCAGCACTTCCCGGGCGTCCTCGTCCTCGCCGCTGTTGCGCAGCACGGTCGCGAGGCGTTCGTAAGGCTCGGGGGAGTACTCGGGGGTCGCCGAGGCCACCCAGGCCAGCCGTGTGCTCAGCGGGAACTCCTCGTACGGGACGAGGTTCTCGTAGACGAACCCGCCCATCGCGAGCCCTCCCGGGCCCGGCCAGCTCGCCGCCATGTCGATCAGAGTCACGACCTTCGCGCCGTTCAGCACGACCCGGCCCTCCTCGGAGCGCTCGGCGCTGAACCGCAGCTCGGGTGTCACGATCCGGCGCAGCGACAGCTCCTCGCGGGCGTTCAGCACGAACCGCGCACGGTTCAGATCGACCGCGTCACCGAAGCGGCCGTCATCGAGACGCACCCCGCCACGGCACTCGAACGGCTGAAGTCTGGTCCCGCGCGCCGCGGTGCTGCCCCGCGGGGTGCCGAAGGGGGGAGTGGCGCCCTGGTTGCCGGTGACCTCACTGACCCACGCGCCCGTCATGTAGAGCGTCCGCTCCACGCTGAGCTGGGGGGCGTTCAGCGCCCGGCGCTCGCCCGCGGCCCGCAGTCTGCTGCCGCGCAGACTGAGCGAGACCCCGACCTTCGCGCCGCGCAGGCTGAACTCGCCGTAGGTCTCGATCAGTTCCGCCTGTAAGTCCTGTGCGACCGACATGCCGTCCGCGGTGATCGCCCGGCCCCTGCGGTCGGGCCGCACATGGATCTGGTTGATCAGCAGGTCGGTGCCTATCTGGGCGTCCGTGAGCCGGATGCCGTGCTCGATGCGGCAGCGCGGCAGATGCAGATCGCCCTCGGTGCGCAGCCGCGCGGCCTCGATCCGCGGGATGGCGCAGCCGACCATGCGCACGGTGGTGAAGTGCGCCTCGGGCATGAGCAGTTCGTTCTCGAAGCGGCAGCCGTTCAGCTCGACGTACGGGGCGATGCTGCCGCCGGCGAGTTTGAGGGTGCCGGTGATCTGGATCCCGCGCAGCTTCAGGGCGGCCACCCGGCCGGGGCGGGCGGTCGGTCCGCTCAGCAGCAGCCGGGCCACGATGGACGCGCGGACACTGCGGTCGGGACCCCAGGGGCGTGGCGAGAAGGGGTCGTTCAACAGGGGATTGGGATCGCTCAGGTCGTATGTGCTTCCGTTCCGGAAGGCGTTCCACATGCGTTCCTCGGGCGGGCTCAGCCCGTCGGGAGGACCGTCGTCCAGCGGCTCGGTCACTGCCGCTCCTCCGCTTCCTTGGCTCGTACAGCTGTTCTTCCCGCTGAGTAACCAACTGAACGCATGTGGTCATGGTCAAAAAGAGTGGCGTGTATCAGCCATTGATACGGACGACCGGCGGCCGGACCGGGTCTGAGAGAATTGGCTGCGTGATCTCTCGAATCGATCTGCGCGGCGACGCCCTCCCCGAGGGCGCCGCTCTGCGCGACCTGCTGCCCCGTGCCGAGTTCGACGTGGAAGCCGCCCTGGAGAAGGTGCGGCCCATCTGCGAGGACGTGCATCATCGGGGCACGGCCGCGCTGATCGAGTACGCGGAGAAGTTCGACGGTGTCACGCTGACGCAGGTGCGGGTGCCCCGCGCCGCGCTCACCGAAGCCCTGGAGCAACTCGACCCCGAGGTCAGGGCCGCGCTGGAGGAGTCGATCCGGCGCGCCAGGATCGTGCACCGGGCGCAGCGCCGCGCCGAGCACATCACCCAGGTCGTCCCCGGCGGCACGGTCACCGAGAAGTGGGTGCCCGTCGAGCGCGTCGGGCTCTACGCCCCCGGCGGCCGTTCCGTTTACCCCTCCTCCGTGATCATGAACGTCGTCCCGGCCCAGGAGGCCGGCGTCGAGTCGATCGCGCTCGCGTCCCCGCCGCAGAAGCCCCGTTTCGACGGCGACCCGGCCGGTGGCCGTCCGCACCCGACGATCCTGGCCGCGTGCGCGCTGCTGGGCGTCGACGAGGTGTACGCGGCCGGCGGCGCCCAGGCCGTCGCGATGTTCGCGTACGGCACCGAGGAGTGCGCCCCCGCCAACATGGTCACCGGCCCGGGCAACATCTGGGTCGCCGCCGCCAAGCGCTACTTCACCGGACGGATCGGCATCGACACCGAGGCCGGCCCGACCGAGATCGCGGTCCTCGCCGACGACACCGCCGACCCGGTGCACGTCGCCGCCGACCTGATCAGCCAGGCCGAGCACGACCCGATGGCCGCCGCCGTGCTGGTCACCGACTCCCCGGAGCTGGCCGACGCGGTCGAGAAGGAGCTGGAGCCGCAGGTCGCGGCCACCAAGCACGTGGTCGACCGGATCCTGCCGGCCCTGGGGGGAAAGCAGTCCGCGATCGTCCTGGTCGACGACGTCGAGGCGGGCCTGCGGGTCGTCAACGCCTACGGCGCCGAGCACCTGGAGGTCCAGACCACTGACGCCGCCGCGGTCGCCGCGCGGGTGCGCAACGCCGGAGCGATCTTCGTCGGCCCCTGGGCCCCCGTCTCCCTCGGCGACTACTGCGCGGGCTCCAACCACGTCCTGCCGACCGGCGGCTGCGCCTGCCACTCCTCCGGTCTGTCCGTCCAGTCGTTCCTGCGCGGCATCCACATCGTGGACTACAGCCGCGACGCCCTCGCCGAGGTCACCCACCACGTGGTCACCCTGGCCGAGGCCGAGGACCTGCCGGCGCACGGCGCCGCCATGAAGGCGCGTTTCGGCTGGAAGGTACCGCGGACGTGACCGGCATCGACGATCTCCCCATCCGGGACGAGCTGCGCGGCAAGTCCCCGTACGGCGCGCCCCAGCTGGACGTGCCCGTCCGGCTGAACACCAACGAGAACCCCTACCCGCTGCCCGAGGCGCTGGTGGACCGGATCGCCGAGCGGGTCCGGGAGGCCGCCCGCGGCCTCAACCGCTACCCCGACCGGGACGCCGTCGAGCTCCGCACCGAGCTCGGCCGCTATCTCACCCGCACCACCGGGTACGAGGTGGGTTGCGCGGGCGTCTGGGCGGCCAACGGCTCCAACGAGGTCATCCAGCAACTGCTCCAGACCTTCGCCGGGCCGGGCCGTGTCGCCATCGGGTTCGAGCCCTCGTACTCGATGCACGGCCTGATCTCCCGGGGCACCGGCACCGCCTGGATCTCCGGGCCGCGCCACGCCGACTTCACCATCGACGTGGCGGCGGCCCGGGAGGCCGTCGCCGAGCACCGACCGGACGTCGTCTTCATCACCTCGCCCAACAACCCCACGGGCACCGCGGTCGACGCCGACACCGTCGTCGCGCTGTACGACGCGGCCCAGGCCGCCAGGCCGTCGCTGGTCGTGGTCGACGAGGCGTACGTGGAGTTCAGCCACCGCCCCTCGCTGCTGCCGCTGATCGAGGGGCGGCCGAACCTCGTGGTATCCCGCACTATGTCCAAGGCCTTCGGCGCCGCCGGACTGCGCCTCGGCTATCTCGCCGCCGATCCCGCCGTGGTCGACGCCGTCCAGCTGGTCCGCCTGCCGTACCACCTGTCGGCCGTCACGCAGGCCACCGCGCTCGCCGCCCTCGAACACACCGATACCCTGCTCGGGTACGTCGAGCAGCTGAAGACCGAGCGGGACCGCCTGGTCACCGAGCTGCTCGCCATCGGATACGAGGTCACCGAGTCCGATGCCAACTTCGTGCAGTTCGGACGGTTCCCCGACGCGCACGAGGCCTGGCGGCAGATCCTCGACCACGGCGTCCTGGTCCGCGACAACGGCGTACCCGGATGGCTGCGGGTCACCGCCGGCACCCCCGAAGAGAATGACGCGTTCCTCGATGCGGTTCGCGCTTTGATGAAGGAACGCAGCAAGAAGGAGCAGAGCGCATGAGCCGCGTAGGACGGGTCGAACGCACCACCAAGGAGACGTCCGTCGTCGTCGAGATCGACCTCGACGGCACCGGAAAGGTCGATGTCGCGACCGGGGTCGGCTTCTACGACCACATGCTCGATCAGCTGGGCCGGCACGGTCTTTTCGACCTCACCGTGAAGACCGAGGGCGACCTCCACATCGACTCGCACCACACCATCGAGGACACCGCACTCGCGCTCGGCAACGCCTTCAAGCAGGCGCTCGGCGACAAGGTCGGCATCTACCGCTTCGGCAACTGCACCGTGCCGCTGGACGAGTCCCTCGCCCAGGTCACCGTGGACCTGTCGGGGCGGCCGTACCTGGTGCACACCGAGCCCGAGAACATGGCGCCGATGATCGGCGAGTACGACACGACGATGACCCGGCACATCCTGGAGTCGTTCGTCGCGCAGGCCCAGATCGCCCTGCACGTGCACGTGCCGTACGGCCGCAACGCGCACCACATCGTGGAGTGCCAGTTCAAGGCGCTGGCCCGCGCCCTGCGTTACGCGTCCGAGCGCGACCCGCGCGCGGCCGGCATCCTCCCGTCCACGAAGGGCGCCCTGTGACCGGCCTCTCCACCGTACTCATCGTCGTCGGGCTCTTCCTCGCCGGCGGTGTGTACTCCTTCATCAAGCAGGACATGCCCCGCGGCCTCGTCGTGCTCCTCGGTATCGGGTCCGCGATGTGCCTGGTCGCCGGTGTCCTGCGGATCCAGGGGATCTGGGCATGAGCACTCCGAAGAAGGTCGTCGTCTTCGACTACGGATTCGGCAACATCCGATCCGCCGAGCGGGCACTGGCCCGGGTCGGCGCGGACGTCGAGATCACCCGTGACTTCGACACGGCGATGAATGCCGACGGACTCCTCGTCCCGGGCGTCGGCGCGTTCTCCGCCTGCATGGACGGCCTCAAGCGGGCCCGCGGCGACTGGATCATCGGCCGCAGGCTCTCCGGCGGCCGGCCCGTCATGGGCATCTGCGTGGGGATGCAGATCCTGTTCGGCCGCGGCATCGAGCACGGTGTGGAGACCGAGGGCCTCGACGAGTGGCCCGGCACGGTTGGCCCGTTGGAGGCGCCCGTCGTCCCGCACATGGGCTGGAACACCGTAGAGGCGCCCGCCGGGAGCAAGCTGTTCGCCGGCACCGACGACGACACCCGGTTCTACTTCGTGCACTCCTACGCCGTGCACGAGTGGGAGCTGGAGGTCACCAACCCCGCCATCCGCGCGCCCCAGGTCACCTGGGCCACCCATGGCGAGCGTTTCGTGGCCGCCGTGGAGAACAACGCGCTGTGGGCGACCCAGTTCCACCCCGAGAAGTCCGGCGACGCCGGCGCCCAGCTGCTGACCAACTGGATCGAGACGCTGTAATGCCGAAGCTTGAACTCCTTCCCGCAGTCGACGTCCGCGACGGCCAGGCCGTCCGGCTGGTGCACGGCGAGTCCGGCACCGAGACGTCCTACGGCTCGCCCCTGGAAGCCGCCCTTGCCTGGCAGCGCTCGGGCGCGCAGTGGCTGCATCTGGTCGACCTGGACGCCGCGTTCGGCACCGGCGACAACCGCGAGCTGATCGCCGAGGTCGCGCGCGCCATGGACATCAAGGTGGAGCTGTCCGGCGGCATCCGCGACGACGCCTCGCTCGCCGCGGCGCTCGCCACCGGCTGCACCCGGGTCAACCTGGGCACGGCGGCCCTGGAGACCCCGGAGTGGGTCGCCAAGGTGATCGCCGAGCACGGCGACAAGATCGCGGTGGGCCTGGACGTCCGGGGCACGACCTTGCGCGGCCGCGGCTGGACGCGTGACGGCGGCGACCTCTACGAGACGCTGGCCCGCCTGGACTCCGAGGGCTGCGCGCGGTACGTCGTCACCGACATCGCCAAGGACGGCACCCTCCAGGGCCCCAACCTGGAGCTCCTGAAGAACGTCTGCGCCGCGACCGACAAGCCGGTCGTGGCCTCCGGCGGTGTCTCCTCGCTCGACGATCTGCGGGCTCTGTCCTCGCTGGTCCCCGCCGGTGTCGAGGGCGCGATCGTCGGAAAGGCGCTGTACGCCAAGGCTTTCACGCTGGAAGAGGCGCTCGCGGCGGTGTCGGCATGACCGATTCCGTACGCCGTCTCGCCACGGAGAGCCCGTGGGAGGAGTCCTTCGGCTACTCCCGCGCCGTCGAGCTGCCGACCGGCCTGGTCCTCGTCTCCGGCTGCACATCGACCGTCGGCGGCCAGATCTCGGCAGGTGGGCCCTACGAGCAGGCCGTCACCGCGTTCGGTGTCGCCATCGACGCCCTGAAGGAGCTCGGCCTCGGCCGGGAGCATGTGGTGCGGACGCGGATGTACCTCACGCACGCCCGTGACGTGGAGGACGTCGGCCGCGCGCACAAGGAGCTGTTCGGCGAGGTCCGCCCCGCGGCGTCCATGCTCATCGTCTCCGGCTTCGTCGACCCGAGCCTGGTCGTCGAGGTGGAGGTCGAGGCGTACCGGGGAGGTGCCGGATGAGCCTTGCGGTCCGTGTCATCCCCTGTCTCGACGTGGACAACGGACGGGTCGTCAAGGGGATCAACTTCCAGAACCTGCGCGATGCCGGCGACCCCGTCGAGATGGCGAAGCTGTACGACGCCGAGGGCGCCGACGAGCTCACCTTCCTCGACATCACCGCTTCCTCGGGCAACCGGGAGACGACGTACGACGTGGTGCGGCGCACCGCCGAGCAGGTCTTCATCCCCCTCACCGTCGGCGGCGGTGTCCGCTCGGCGGAGGACGTCGACAAGCTGCTGCGGGCGGGCGCCGACAAGGTGGGCGTCAACACGGCGGCGATCGCCCGGCCCGAGCTGATCCGTGAGATCGCCGAGCGCTTCGGCCGGCAGGTGCTGGTGCTGTCGGTGGACGCCCGGCGTACCGCGTCCGGTTCGTTCGAGGTCACCACGCACGGCGGCCGCCGGGGGACCGGTATCGACGCCGTCGAATGGGCGCACCGGGCCGCCGAGTTGGGGGCGGGCGAGATCCTGCTCAACTCGATGGACGCCGACGGCACCAAGGACGGCTACGACACCGAGATGATCGCGGCGGTGCGCAGGCACGTCACCGTGCCGGTGATCGCGAGCGGCGGCGCGGGCCGGCTGGCGGACTTCGCGCCGGCGGTCGACTCCGGCGCGGACGCCGTCCTGGCCGCCTCCGTCTTCCACTTCGGCGAGCTGCGGATCTCCGAGGTGAAGGAGACCCTGCGCGGGTCCGGTCACCCCGTGCGCTGACACCGGGCGACGGTCCGGGACCGCGGGCGGAAGTCGCAAGGACACGGTCCGGGACAGCGGGTGGAGCTGTCCGGGACCACGATCCGGGAACGCGGGCGAACCGTCCGGGACTCGGGACGAACTGACCGAAAACTGGCGTCCATCCCCCTGTGGGCCGGGTTAGCGTGCCGTTGGACCCATGATGAACAGGGGGAACAGCATGGTGACCCGGCCCATTGCCGATCTCGCGGAACTCAGCCCGCACTTCGTCAGCGACCCGTATCCCGTCTACGCCCGGCTCCGCGCGGAGGGGCCCGTCCACCATGTGCGCGCCCCCGACGGCGAGGAGTTGTGGCTCGTCGTCGGGTACGAGGCGTGCCGTACCGCCTTCACCGATCCCCGCCTCAGCCGGGACTGGATGAAGTCCGGTGACATCACCCAGATCGTGAACACGGACCAGGACCAGCCGGCGCTCGCGCACATGCTGATGTCCGACCCGCCGGACCACACCCGCCTGCGGCGGCTGGTGGCGCGGGAGTTCACACCGCGCCGCATCGACGCGCTCGCCCCGCGCGTCCAGCAGATCACCGACGACCTGCTGGACGCGATGCTCGCGACGGGGGAGCGACGGGCCGACCTGGTGGCCTCGTTCGCCTTTCCGCTGCCCATGACCGTCATCTGCGAGCTGCTGGGCGTGCCCGGAATGGACCGCGAGGCCTTCCGCGGCTGGTCCAACGAGATGGTGGCGCGCACCAGTCCGGAGGCGGAGGCGCAGGCCTACCAGGAGACGACGGCCTACCTCCGGGAGCTGATCGCGGCCAAGCGCCGGGACCCGGGTGAGGACCTGCTCAGTGCGATGATCCATGCCGTCGACGAGGGCGGTGACCGGCTCTCGCCGGACGAACTCATCGGCATGTGTGTCCTGTTGCTCATCGCGGGGCACGAGACGACGGTCAACCTCATCGGCAACGGCATGCGTGCCCTCTTCGCGCACCCGGACCAACTCGCCGCGCTGCGCGCCGACTTCTCGCTGCTCGACGGAGCGATCGAGGAGATGCTCCGCTACGACGGTCCGGTGGAGGCCTGCACGGACCGACTGGCACTCGCGGACGTGGAGATGGAGGGCGTCACGATCCCGGCGGGCTCCACCGTCCTGATCGCGATGGCGGACGCCGACCGCGACCCGGCGCGCTTCAGGGACCCGGACCGGTTCGACATACGCCGCGACGCGCGCGGCCATATCGCCTTCGGGCACGGTCTGCACTACTGCCTCGGCGCGCCGCTGGCCCGGCTCGAAGGCCGCATCGCGATCCGCGGACTGCTGGAGCGTTTCCCCGGACTGGCGCTCGACGCACAGGTGGCGGACCTCCCCTGGATGCCGGGGATGCTGATCAGGGGCGTACGGAAGCTGCCGGTGCGCTGGTGATGCCCGCGCGCTGACCGCTGGCTCCTGGTCCGTCAGGAACGTGATAGGAAAGTGGAGTTGCGCAAATCTTATTGCGCAACTTCTCTTTCGTATCTACGGTCGTGCTCATGGCCGACCACGACGAGACCCAGCGCATCACCGACGTCGAGGCCCTCAAGGTCTTCACGCACCCGCTGCGCATCACGCTCTACCGCGCCCTCCACCTGGCCCGCACGGCCACCGCCTCCCACCTCGCCGACCAGGTCGACGAGGCCGTCTCGCTGGTCAGTTACCACCTGCGCAAGATGGCCGAGCACGGGTTCATCGAAGAGGCGCCGGAGGCGGGCAGGGACGGCCGTGAGCGCTGGTGGCGCCTCTCCACCGAGCGGGGATTCTCCTTCCGCACCTCGGACTTCGACGGCCCAGAGGGCGCGGCGGTCGCCGGCGCCGTCATCCGTGGGCTCGTCGACACACGCGCCGAGCGGTACGCCGCCTACCTCGACCAGCAGGCCGCCTGGCCCCACGAGTGGACCGACGCCGCCTTCAACTCCGAGTACGCCCCCCGCCTCACCTCCGCCGAACTTCAGGAGATGGCCGAGGAGATCGGCGAGCTGATGCGCCGTTGGACGGACCGGGGCCGCGCCGCCGAGGAGGGCGGTGACACAGCCGGGCGCGAGCACGTCGCGGTCCACCTGTACGGATTCCCGTTCCGCCCCTGACGACTTCGTCCTCCCCTCGAAGGAACGCCCCGCTCGAAGGGAAGCCCTGCTCGAAGGAACGCCCGAAGGAGCCCGAGTGACCACGACAGAGACAGCAGAGGCCGGGACCTCCGGTACCCGCATACCTGCCCGTCCCGCCCACCGCGACGGGAACGTCCTGCGCTGGCTCGGCGCCTACGCCGCCTCCCTCGTCGGCGACAGCGTCTACTTTCTCGCACTCGGCTGGGCCGCCGCCCAGATCGCCGGTCCCGCCCAGGTCGGCATGGTGATGGCCGCCGGAGCCGTGCCCCGAGCGCTCCTCATGCTCGGCGGCGGAGTGATCGCCGACCGGTTCGGCCCGCGCCGGGTCGTCATCGCCTCCGACGCCGTCCGCTGCGCCGTGATCCTGGCCGTCGCCGGTGCGCTCGCCCTCGCCACGCCCGGACTGTGGCTGCTGATCGCCGCGGCCCTCGTCTTCGGCGCCGTCGACGCCCTGTTCATGCCCGCGGTCGGCGCTCTGCCGCCCCGCATCACGGACGCCGGCCGGCTCGTAGGCGTCCAGGGGCTGCGCGCCGTCGTCCAGCGCGTCGGCACCACCACCGGCCCACCCCTCGCCGGATTCGCCATGGGAACCGGGGGACCCGCGGCCGCCTTCGGTGTCGCCGGAGGTCTCTTCGCGCTCTCGCTCGTCCTGCTCGTCGCGGTACGGATCGCACCACTGCCCGGGGGTATCGGCGAGGACCGGGGCGAAACCCCCTGGCAGCAGTTGCGCGGCGGACTGCGCCACATCCGCCGCCATCCGCTGATCGGCCCGCTCGTCCTGTCCGGAGCACTCAGCGAACTCGGAGGCATCCCGGCGCTGAACGTCGGCCTGGTCCTCCTCGCCGACGAGCGCGGCTGGGGGCCCTCGGGCGTCGGCTGGGTCGTCTGCGCCTTCGGGGTCGGCGCCGGAGCGAGCGCCCTGCTGCTCGCCGTCGTCCGCCGGCTGCCGCGCGCCGGGGCGGTCCAGATCGCGGCCCTCGTCGCCGGCTCGGCCGCCATCGGCTCACTGGCGCTGGCACCCGGGCTCGTCACGGCCGTCGCCCTCGCGGGCACCGCGGGCCTGGTCGCGGGCATCTGCGGGGGACTGGCGATCGCGCTGATCCAGACCGCGACCGACCCCGCCTACCTCGGCCGGGTCAGCTCGGTCATGGCGCTCACCAGCGTGGGCATCGCCCCGCTGGCGTACCCCCTCTTCGGCTTCGCGACCGACAGCTTCGGCACCGTGCCCGTCTTCCTCGCCTGCGGCACGATCAGCATGACCGGTGCGGCCGTCGGGCTCCTCACCCCGGCCGTCCGCCGCGCCGAGCTCGCGCGCTGACCGCGCCACATCCCGAGGACCGCGCCACATTCCGAGGGCCCCGTTCCGTCCCGAGGACCGCGCTACATCCCGAGGACCGCGCTACATCCCGAGGACCGCGCTACATCCCGAGCTGGCCCATCTCCCGCAGCCGGGCCACCGCGTCCTTGTCGCCCTCCAGCTCCACCTGGGCCGCGTCCTGCCGGCCGAAGGCGAAGACCGTCAGCTCACCCGGCTCACCGGTGACCGTGACCACGGGCGTGCCGCGATGGGCGACCGCGGTCTGGCCGTCGGGCCGCCGCAGCACGAGGCCCACCGGCGCCTTGCGGCCCAGCAGCCGGGCCACCTTCTCCAGCCGCGCCCACAGCGCGTCCTCGAAGACCCGGTCCAGCGTGCGTGGCGTCCAGTCGGGCTGCGCCCGGCGCACATCCTCGGCATGCACGAAGAACTCGACCGTGTTCGCGGCCTCGTCCACCTGTTTGATCCCGTACGGCGACATCCGCGGCGGTCCCGTACGGATGAGCCGGATCAGCTCGTCGTACGGCCTGGCCGTGAACTCGGCCATCACCCGTTCGAGCCGGCTCCTGAGCAGCGGGATCATGATCCCGCCGGCCGCGTCGGCCCGCCGCTCACGCACCACCACATGGGCCGCGAGATCCCGGGTCGTCCAGCCCTCACACAGAGTGGGGGCATCGGGGCCCGCCGCCTCCAACAGATCGGCGAGCAGAAGTCGTTCACGCTTCGCATGGGTCGACATGCCCGCCAGCCTACGGCGGCGGCACACGGTCCGCCCAGTGGACATACCGTCCACCGCGCCCCCGCGACACGGCACAATGGCCGTATGACCAGCAGTGTCCCCGCCAGCTCCCTCGATCCCGCCGTCGCCGAACGCCTGAAGCGCGACGCCGGCGGACTCCTCCCGGCCATCGCCCAGCAGTACGACACCGGTGAGGTGCTCATGCTCGGGTGGATGGACGACGAGGCCCTCCACCGCACGCTGACCACCGGCCGGTGCACCTACTGGTCGCGCAGCCGCCAGGAGTACTGGGCCAAGGGCGACACGTCGGGCCACGTCCAGCTCGTCAAGTCCGTCGCCCTGGACTGCGACGCCGACGCCATCCTCGTCAAGGTCGACCAGATCGGGGCCGCCTGCCACACCGGCGACCGCACCTGCTTCGACGCCGACGTGCTCCCGCTCGGCAAGTAGGCTCAGCCGCCATGGATCTCGACACCTTCCGGAAGCTGGCCGCCGACCGCCGCGTCATCCCCGTCAGCCGCAGGCTCCTGGTCGACGGCGACACCCCGGTCGGGCTCTACCGCAAGCTGGCCGCCGAACGTCCCGGCACCTTCCTGCTGGAGTCCGCCGAGAACGGGCGGTCCTGGTCCCGCTACTCCTTCGTCGGGGTCCGCAGCGCCGCCACCCTCACCGAGCGGGACGGCCGCACCCACTGGCTCGGCACCCCGCCCGTCGGCGTCCCCACGGACGGCGACCCGCTGGCCGCCCTGCGCGCCACCGTCGAGACCCTGCACACTCCCCCGACGCCTGGCGGCGGGGGTGGGACCCCCACTCCCACGACCGGCGACCTCGCAGGGAACCGCACGAGTGACCCGGCGTCCGGCATGCCGCCCTTCACCGGCGGCATGGTCGGCTATCTCGGCTACGACATCGTCCGCAGGCTGGAGAAGATCGGCCCGGGCGGGTGCGACGACCTGAAGCTCCCCGAGCTGACGATGCTGCTCACCTCGGACCTCGCCGTGCTCGACCACTGGGACGGCACCGTCGTGCTGATCGCCAACGCGATCAACCACAACGATCTCGACACCGGTGTCGACGAGGCATACGCGGACGCCGTCGCCCGGCTCGACGCCATGGAGGCCGACCTCGCACGGCCGCTGGCCTCCGCCCCCGCCGTTCTGCCGCCCTCCGAGCTCCCGGACTTCACCGTCCCGTGGGGCGGGCCCGACTACCAGGCCGCCGTCGAGGACATCAAGGAGCGGATCCGGGCGGGTGAGGCGTTCCAGGTCGTCCCCTCGCAGCGGTTCGAGACCCCCTGCGCGGCGAGTGCCCTGGACGTCTACCGGGTGCTGCGGGCCACCAACCCGAGCCCGTACATGTACCTCTTCCGCTTCGACGGCTTCGACGTCGTCGGCTCCAGCCCCGAGGCCCTGGTCAAGGTCGAGGACGGGCACGCCATGGTCCACCCCATCGCGGGCACCCGGCCGCGCGGCGCGACCCCGCAGGAGGACCAGGCGCTCGGCGACGAACTGCTCGCCGACCCCAAGGAGCGCGCCGAGCACCTGATGCTCGTGGACCTCGGCCGCAACGACCTCGGCCGGGTCTGCGAGCCGGGCAGCGTCGAGGTCGTCGACTTCATGTCGATCGAGCGCTACTCCCACGTCATGCACATCGTCTCGACCGTGACCGGCCGGGTCGCCGCGGGCAGCACCGCCTTCGACGTGCTCACCGCCTGCTTCCCCGCCGGCACCCTCTCCGGAGCGCCCAAGCCGCGCGCGATGCAGATCATCGACGAGCTCGAACCCTCCCGGCGCGGGCTCTACGGCGGATGTGTCGGTTATCTCGACTTCGCCGGCGACTCGGACACCGCGATCGCCATCCGTACCGCCGTGCTGCGCGACGGAACCGCGTTCGTGCAGGCCGGAGCGGGTGTCGTGGCCGACTCCGACCCGGTCGCCGAGGACACCGAGTGCCGCAACAAGGCGGCCGCGGTGCTCCGTGCCGTCCATACGGCCAACCGGCTGAACGGCCACACCGGGCGGTAAGGGATAGTGGGGGTCGTGAGTGCTGTACCTGTACCCCAGCCCCGCGCCGAATCGGCATCCGCCGCGTCCGCCGACAGCAGCCGCCGCAGCCTCGGCGCAGCACTTGTTCTCGGCGCCGCAGGCGCCACCGTCGTCCTGCTCGCCTCCGGCCAGACCTGGGCCGAGGGCACGGCGGCCGTCGGTGGCGGCAGCGTGCCGCTCGACGCGGACGGCAGCGACGTCACCGGAGTGCCCACCGCGCTCGCGATCGTCGGCCTGGCCGCGCTCGTCGCGGTCTTCGCCGTCCGCAGGGCCGGCCGGTTCCTGGTGGCCGCGCTGCTCGCCCTCAGCGGCGCCGGTGCGGCCGTCACCGCCTTCCTGGGCGCGTCCGACAGCGCGGCCCTGGACGAGAAGGCCGCGACGACCACCGGCGACACCGCCGCAACGGTCGGCGCACTCACCCACACCGCCTGGCCCTATGTGACGGCGGCCGGCGGTCTGCTGATCCTGCTCGCCGGACTGCTGGCGCTCCGCTACGGCAGCCGGTGGCCCGCCATGTCGGGCCGCTACGAGCGGGACGGCACCCCGAGGCCCCGCAAGGCGCCGGTCGTCGACCCCGACCGGCCCGAGGACCTCTGGAAGGCACTGGACCGCGGCGAGGACCCGACCCGCGAGACATGACCCCCCGGCTCCGAGGCGTGACCGCCACCCCTGGCACAGGGCACGTCACGGCGTACGGGACAATGGCGGGTGAGCTACCGGCTCACCATCGAGCAACAGCTCACCACAGAGCAACGGCAACGAGGAGCAACTCATGGCGGGCAGCGCCCACGGACACACCCCGGCCGCCTGGACCGGTGTCATCATCGCTTTCATCGGCTTCTGCATCGCCGGAGTCTTCATGGTCGCGGCCAACCCGCTCGGCTTCTGGGCCGGCATGGGCGTCGTCGTCGCCGGCGGTCTGGTCGGCCTCGCGATGAGGGCCGCCGGTCTCGGTATGCCGAAGGCCGAGAAGGCCGCCCAGGAGCGGGCCCGTGCACAGGCGGCCACCGCCTCCGCGCAGCCCGCCTCGGCGCAGACCTCCGCCTGACACCGCCAGGGCCTCACGACGCGAGGGCGCAGACCGGCCGAGCCGGGCTGCGCCCTCGCGTTCCGACGGAGACAATCACGGGGTGGACGCCATGCCTTCTCCCGCGACACCCGCGCGCACTCCCGGGCCCGCCCCGCTGGCGCGACGTCTCGCCGCCCCCGTGGCCACCCTCGCGGGAGTCACGGCCGCCTTCGCGTACGTCGGCGCGGTCGACCCCAACGAACCAGGTCACTACCCGGTCTGCCCGCTCCTGCGGCTCACCGGGATCTACTGCCCGGGCTGCGGTGGTCTGCGCAGCGCCCACGCCTTCGCCCACGGTGATCTGACGGCGGCCCTCGGGGCCAACGCCGTGGCCGTCGTCGGCTACGGCGTCTTCGCCGTAGTGATGGTTCTGTGGCTGATTCGCGCCGTCCGCGGCGTGCCGATGCGGATCGCCGTCGCACCCGTGTGGTGGTGGTCGCTGGGCGCCGTGCTGCTGGTCTTCAGCGTCGTGCGGAACCTGCCGTTCGGCTCTGCGCTGGCCCCGTGAGGGCGGCCGGGCCGGTGCCGGGGAGTTGTCGAAGTCCCAGGTAGTGGGACAGGCGTCAACCGGATGCGAGGCCGAGGGCCTCCTGCGGATACCATCGACATGGCTGATCCTGAACCATCACCGTCCCGGAAGGGGGCCGCTCGCGTGAGTGTGCTCGACGAGATCATCGAAGGCGTACGCGCCGACCTCGCAGAGCGGCAGGCGCGCGTCAGCCTCGACGAGCTCAAGGAGCGCGCCGCCAAGGCTCCCGCCGCCAAGGACGGGGTCGCCGCACTGCGCGGCGAAGGCGTCCAGGTGATCTGCGAGGTGAAGCGCTCCAGCCCCTCCAAGGGAGCGCTCGCCGCGATCGCCGACCCCGCCGCGCTCGCCGCGGACTACGAGGCCGGGGGCGCCGCCCTCATCTCCGTGCTGACCGAGGAGCGCCGCTTCGGCGGCTCGCTCGCCGATCTGGAGGCCGTCCGCGCCCGGGTCGACGTACCCCTGCTGCGCAAGGACTTCATCGTCACGGCGTACCAGCTGTGGGAGGCCCGCGCGTACGGCGCCGACGTCATCCTGCTGATCGTCGCCGCCCTGGAGCAGGAAGCCCTGGTCTCCCTCATCGAGCGTGCCGAGTCGATCGGGCTCACGCCGCTGGTCGAGGTGCACGACGAGGACGAGGTCGAGCGTGCGGTGGACGCCGGCGCGAAGATCATCGGGGTCAACGCCCGCGATCTGAAGACGCTCAAGGTCGACCGGGGCACCTTCGAACGGATCGCCCCCGAGATCCCCTCCCACATCGTCAAGGTCGCCGAGTCCGGAGTGCGCGGTCCGCACGACCTGATCGCCTACGCCAACGCCGGCGCCGACGCCGTACTGGTCGGAGAGTCCCTGGTCACCGGCCGGGACCCGAAGGCGGCCGTCGCCGACCTCGTCGCCGCCGGCGCCCACCCGGCGCTGCGGCACGGCAGGAGCTGACACCCGCCATGACCGCCGCCCGCACCACCGCCCGGCCGCACCGGACGCCCGCGCGTCCCGTGACGGCGACCGCGGCCGTGCGCGCGGCACGGGTGGCGCCGTCCGCCGCCAGTGGCCCGTACGCCCGTCTCGCCCGGGGCTGCAAGCCCCGTGGCTGCCGCGCCCCCGCCCGCCGGGTGCACGGCCGGCGCGTGCGGTACGTCATCGGCTCGGAGCCGGGCCAGGTCAACGGGATGCGATGGCGCGGGGCAGGCGCGCGCGACTGACGTCCGGCGGTTCCGGGTTCCCGGCGTGAAGCCCCCGGTACGGCCGTCGCGGTGTCCCCGATCGCCGGACGGGCCCAGATGTCCGGACCTCGCACCGCCGGTTGCGGCGCGGTGGTCCGGTGCGGAACCCCGGTCACGGCGGCGCGCGCGCATAACGTGTCCCCTGCACACCCAGACTTCCGGGGCGTCAGCCCCTTCTGAGGAGTACGTCGGATGTCTTCTGACTTCTTCATCCCGGACCCCGAGGGTCAGGTCCCCAGCGCCCAGGGCTACTTCGGCGCCTTCGGCGGCAAGTTCATCCCCGAGGCCCTCGTCGCCGCCGTCGACGAGGTCGCCGTCGAGTACGACAAGGCCAAGACGGACCCGGCCTTCGCGGCCGAGCTCAACGACCTCATGGTCAACTACACCGGCCGTCCCAGCGCCCTGACCGAGGTGCCCCGGTTCGCCGAGCACGCCGGCGGTGCGCGGATCTTCCTGAAGCGGGAGGACCTGAACCACACCGGCTCGCACAAGATCAACAACGTGCTGGGCCAGGCGCTGCTCACCAAGCGCATGGGCAAGACGCGCGTCATCGCCGAGACCGGGGCCGGCCAGCACGGCGTCGCGACCGCGACCGCGTGCGCGCTGTTCGGTCTCGAGTGCACCGTCTACATGGGCGAGATCGACACCGAGCGCCAGGCGCTCAACGTCGCCCGGATGCGGATGCTGGGCGCCGAGGTCATCCCGGTGAAGTCCGGCAGCAGGACCCTGAAGGACGCCATCAACGAGGCGTTCCGCGACTGGGTCGCCAATGTCGACCACACCCACTACCTCTTCGGCACGGTCGCCGGCCCCCACCCCTTCCCGGCCATGGTGCGCGACTTCCACCGGGTCATCGGCGTCGAGGCCCGGCGCCAGATCCTGGAGCGCGCCGGCCGCCTGCCGGACGCGGCCGTCGCGTGTGTCGGCGGTGGTTCCAACGCCATCGGGCTGTTCCACGCCTTCATCCCGGACGCCGGTGTGCGCCTCGTGGGCTGTGAGCCCGCCGGGCACGGCATCGAGTCCGGCGAGCACGCGGCGACCCTGACCGCGGGCGAGCCCGGCATCCTGCACGGCTCGCGCAGCTACGTCCTCCAGGACGAGGAGGGCCAGATCACCGAGCCCTACTCGATCTCGGCCGGACTGGACTACCCCGGCATCGGTCCGGAGCACTCCTACCTCAAGGACAGCGGGCGCGGGGAGTACCGCGCGGTCACCGACGACGCCGCGATGCAGGCCCTGCGGCTGCTGTCCCGCACCGAGGGCATCATTCCGGCGATCGAGTCGGCGCACGCGCTGGCCGGTGCGCTGGACCTCGGCCGGGAGCTCGGCAGCGACGGCCTGATCGTCGTCAATCTGTCCGGGCGCGGCGACAAGGACATGGACACCGCCGCCCGTTACTTCGGGCTCTACGACCGTGAGGCGGACGCCGTGGTCGAGGCGGACACAGCCGCCGAGAACGGCGAGGGCGAGATCAAGGGGGACGCGAAGTGAGCGGCAACATCCGGCTGTTGAGCGACACCCTGGCGCGGGCCGAGGCCGAGGGGCGTGCCGCGCTCATCGCCTACCTCCCGGCCGGCTTCCCGACCGTCGACGGCGGAATCGAGGCCGTCAAGGCCGTCCTGGACGGCGGCGCGGACGTCGTCGAGGTGGGGCTGCCGCACAGCGACCCCGTCCTCGACGGACCGGTGATCCAGACCGCCGACGACATCGCCCTGCGCGGCGGCGTCAAGATCGCCGATGTGATGCGCACGGTCCGCGAGGCGCACGCGGCGACCGGCAAGCCGGTCCTCGTGATGACGTACTGGAACCCGATCGACCGCTACGGCGTCGAGCGCTTCACCGCCGAGCTCGCCGAGGCCGGCGGCGCGGGCTGCATCCTGCCCGACCTGCCGGTCGAGGAGTCCGGCCTGTGGCGCGAACACGCCGAGAAGCACGGTCTCGCCACCGTCTTCGTCGTCGCTCCGAGCAGCAAGGACGCCCGGATCGCGCGGATCACCGAGGCAGGGTCAGGCTTTGTGTACGCGGCCTCGCTGATGGGGGTCACCGGTACCCGCGCGTCGGTCGGCGCACAGGCCCAGGACCTGGTGGCCCGCACCCGGGCCACCACCGGGCTGCCGGTCTGCGTGGGCCTCGGGGTCTCCGACGCGCAGCAGGCCGCGGAGGTCGCCGCGTTCGCCGACGGGGTGATCGTCGGGTCCGCGTTCGTGAAGCGCATCCTCGACGCCCCGGACACCGCCGCGGGCCTCGCGGCCGTCCGCGAGCTGGCCGCGGAGCTGGCCAGGGGCGTGCGCAGGGACGGGTAGGTAGGACATCCCTCTCGTACGGCTCGCTCGTACGAGTGGATCTGGACCGGGGAGGCGCTCACGTGCCTCCCCGGTTCGTTTGCGGGATGTGAGTGAGAAGAACCAGGACCGGAAGAGGACCGCGCGCGAGCGGCTCCAGCAGGAACGTGAGCAGCACAAGGCGCGTGAGAAGCGCCGCCGGGTGCTGATCGTGTCGACGGCGGTGGTGGCCGTGCTGGGCCTCGCGGCCGTCGTCGGCGTGATCGCGGCCAACTCCGGCACGAAGAAGGACAGCGGCTCCCAGGCCGGCCCGCTCCTCGCGCCCGCCGGCGTGCAGGGCAAGGACCGGCTGGCGATCCCGGTGGGCGCGGACGACGCCCCCTCCACGCTCACGATCTGGGAGGACTTCCGCTGCCCGGTCTGCGCGCAGTTCGAGAACCTCTTCCGTGACACGATCCACGAGCTGGTCGCGGCCGGTCAGATCAAGGTCGAGTACCACCTCGCCACCATCATCGACGGCAACATGGGCGGCAGCGGATCCCTGCGTGCGGCCAATGCCGCCGCCTGCGCCCAGGACACCGGCCACTTCGCCCCGTACCACGACGTGCTCTTCCAGAACCAGCCGCCGGAGACGGACGACGCCTTCGGCAACAACGACCGGCTGATCGAGCTCGCGGGCAAGGTCGAGGGACTGGACACCCCCGGGTTCCGCAGCTGTGTCAAGGACGGCAAGCACGACAGCTGGGTCGCCAAGTCCAACACGGCCTTCCAGAACGGCGGCTTCCGCGGCACGCCCACCGTCCTGCTCAACGGCGAGTCCGTCTTCCCGGCCAAGGGCAGCGAGCAGATCTCCCCGGCCAACCTGAAGAAGTGGGTCACGGAGGCGAACAAGGGCAAGAAGCCGGGCACCCAGCAGTCCGCGCCCGCGTCGAGCCCCTCGCCCTGACGGCCCCGCGGGGCCGCGCCGCGGCACGCGGCTCGTTATCAGGACGTTGCCGGGTGGGTTGCCGTGTCTCCCGCCCGGCAGGGTAGCGTCGGTCCTGCCATGGAACTTGCCTACATTCCCAGTCCGTCGACCGGAGTGATCCATCTCGGACCGCTCCCGCTGCGCGGCTACGCCTTCTGCATCATCATCGGTGTCTTCGTGGCCGTCTGGTACGGCAACAAGCGCTGGATCGCCCGAGGCGGCAAAGCCGGCACCGTGGCCGACATCGCCGTCTGGGCGGTGCCCTTCGGCCTGGTCGGCGGCCGGCTCTACCACGTGATCACCGACTACCAGCTGTACTTCAGCGACGGTGAGAACTGGGTCGACGCCTTCAAGATCTGGGAGGGCGGCCTCGGTATCTGGGGCGCGATCGCGCTGGGCGCGGTCGGTGCCTGGATCGGCTGCCGCCGTCGCGGGATTCCGCTGCCGGCGTGGGCGGACGCTCTCGCGCCGGCAATCGCCATCGCGCAGGCGATCGGCCGCTGGGGCAACTGGTTCAACCAGGAGCTGTACGGCAAGCCGACCGATCTGCCCTGGGCCCTCAAGATCACGGAGGGTGCGAACCGCGAGGCGGGCCTGTACCACCCGACGTTCCTGTACGAGTCCCTGTGGTGCATCGGTGTCGCGCTGCTCGTCATCTGGGCCGACCGGCGCTTCAAGCTCGGCCACGGGCGGGCGTTCGCGCTCTACGTCGCCGCGTACTGCGCGGGCCGCGCCTGGATCGAGTACATGCGCGTCGACGAGGCGCACCACGTCCTGGGCCTGCGGCTGAACGTGTGGACCGCGATCATCGTCTTCGCGCTGGCGGTGGCGTACATCGTGATCTCGTCGCGGGTGCGGCCGGGACGCGAGGAGATCGTCGAGCCGGACCGCACGAAGCCGGGCACGGACGGCGCGGACGCGGCCGACGAGAAGAAGGAATCGCGCGACGGGACGACCGCGGAGGACTCGGCGGACGCCGGGGGCACCCTCAACGATGCCGACGCCAGCGCCGACGCGGATGCGGGGTCGGCCAAGAAGGGCTGACCGCGGCGACGTACGGCGAGGCCGCCGGGACCGATCGGGTCCCGGCGGCCTCGTCGTGTGCGGCAGGTCGGTTGCCTGCGGCAGAGCGTCAAGGCGTCAGAAGGTCTCCCGCCGGGCGATGGACAGCGTGCGCTCGGCGGCCGCCACGATCGCGGCGTCCACGAAACGGCCGTCCGGCAGGGCCAGCGCCCCCTCGTCCCCGGCGGCCGCCTTGACGACCTCCTCGGCCGCCTCGATCTCCTCCGGGGTGGGCAGGAAGGCCCGCTCGATGACGGGGAGCTGGCGGGGATGGATGGCCGCCCGGCCGAGGAAGCCGAGCGCGCGGCCGTGTGTGCAGGAGGCGTAGAGCGCGTCCAGGTCCCGGATGTCCGGGAAGACGGACTGCGACGGGGGCGGGAGACCGGCCGCGCGGGCGGCGACCACAATGCGCGAGCGGGGCCAGTCGAGGGAGGAGCCGTCCCGTACGCCGAGGTCGGCGCGGAGGTCCGCCTCCCCGAGCGAGATGCCGCGGACGGCCGGATGAGCGGCGGCGATGTCGTAGGCGTGCTCGATCGCGACGGCGGACTCCAGCAGGGGGTGGAGGGGGACACCGGGTGCGCGGTCCGCGATCCGCCGGATGTCAGTGCCGTGTGCGACCTTGGGAACACGCAGAGCACACAGGCCGGGAAGACCGGTCAGGGTCTCGATGTCCTCGGGGGAGTTGATGCGGACATGGACAGGCAGGGGCTGGGGGAGGGCCAGAAGTTCGGCCGTGGCGGCCAGGGCGTAGTTCTTGCGGTCGGAGGGGACCGCGTCCTCGAGGTCGATGATCACGACGTCGGCGCCGGAGGCGAGGGCTTTCAGTACGACGTCGGGGTGGTCGCCGGGGGCGTAGAGATAGGTGAGCGGGGTCATAGGGCGCCCTGGGTGCGCAGTGCGCTGATATCGGCCCCGGTCAGGCCGAGTTCGGTGAGGACCGCGTCGGTGTCGGCGCCGTGCGGACGGCCGGCCCAGCGGATGGAGCCGGGCGTCTCGGAGAGGCGGAAGAGGACGTTCTGCATCCGGAGCGGACCGAGTTCCGGGTCGGGGACCTCGGTGATGCTGTCGAGCGCCTGGTACTGGGGATCGTCCATGACATCGCGGATGTCGTAGATCGGCGCGATGGCGGCCTCGGCCTTCTCGAAGGCTTCCATGGTCTCGGTCCGGCTGCGCTCGGCGATCCAGCCGCCGACCGCGTCGTCGAGGATGTCGGCGTGGGCGGCGCGGCCGCTTCCGGTGGTGAACCACGGCTCGTCGATCAGATCGGGGTGGCCGACCAGGGTCATGACGCGCTCGGCGATGGACTGGGCCGAGGTGGAGACGGCCACCCAGTGGCCGTCGGCGGTGCGGTAGGTGTTGCGGGGCGCGTTGTTGCCGGAGCGGTTGCCGGTCCGCGTCTGGACGTAGCCGACCTGGTCGTACCAGAGCGGCTGCGGGCCGAGGACGGTCAGGATCGGTTCGATGATGGCCATGTCGACGACCTGGCCGCGGCCCGTGACCTGACGGGCGGTGAGCGCGGTCATCACGGCGTAGGAGGTGGCCAGGGCGGCGATGGAATCGGCGAGACCGAACGGGGGGAGCGTGGGCGGGCCGTCGGGCTCGCCGGTGATGGAGGCGAAGCCGCTCATCGCCTCGGCGAGGGTGCCGAAACCGGGCCGGTGGGAGTAGGGGCCGAACTGGCCGAAGCCGGTGACGCGGGTGAGGACGAGACGGGGGTTGACCGCGCCGAGTTCGTCCCAGCCGAGCTGCCACTTCTCCAAGGTGCCGGGGCGGAAGTTCTCGACGATCACATCAGCGGTGGCGGCCAGGCGCAGCAGGGTCTCGCGGCCGCCGGGGGTGGACAGGTCCAGGGTGATGGTGCGCTTGTTGCGGCCGAGCAGCTTCCACCACAGGCCCACGCCGTTCCTGGCGGCGCCGTGGCCGCGGGACGGGTCGGGCCTGGTGGGGTGCTCGACCTTGATCACCTCAGCGCCGAAGTCACCGAGCATGGTGGCGGCGAGCGGACCGGCGAAGAGGGTGGCCAGATCGAGAACGCGCAGCCCCTGAAGGGGCATCGGGGAGGGTGCGGGCGATGGTGTCATGAGGCCTCGTCGATCTCGGAGCGGTACGGCATGGAGGTCGAGGCGCCCGCGCGCTGGACGCACAGTGCCGCGGCGGCGGAAGCCCAGGTGAGGGCCTGCTCGACGGGCTTTCCCTCGCCGAGCGCGACGGCGAGGGCGCCGACGAAGGTGTCGCCGGCCGCCGTGGTGTCGAGGGCGGTGACCTCGGGGGCGGGGACGATGAGCGGGGGCGAGTGACGGCCGGCGTGGAGGCAGCCGGCGGAGCCGAGTGTGATCACCACCTCGGGGACCTGGCGCAGGAGCGCTTCTGCCACGGCGCGCGGGTCGGCGACGCCCGTGAGGGTGGCCGCCTCGTGCTCGTTCGGCACCAGCAGGTCGGTCACGGCGAGGAGCTCGGGAGGCAGCGGCTGGGCGGGGGCGGGGGTGAGCACGGTGCGCACGCCGTGCCGGCGCGCGGTCTCGGCGCCCTCCAGCACGGCGCTGAGGGGGAGTTCGAGCTGAAGGAGCAGGGCGTCGGCGGTGGCAATGAGGGCTTCGTCGCCGGGGGCGAGGCCGGTGAGCGTGCCGTTGGCGCCGGGGATGACGACGATGGAGTTGCCGCCTTCGTCGTCGACGACGATATGGGCGGTGCCCGAGGGGCCTTCGGAGGTGCGCAGGAGATCGACGTCGACCCCGGAGGCGACGAGCGTCTGCCGCAGGACCGCGCCGAAGTCGTCCGAGCCGACCGCGCCGATCATCGCGACGTCACCACCGGCGCGGGCGGCGGCGACGGCCTGGTTGGCGCCCTTGCCGCCGGGAATCGTCCGGAACTCCCGTCCGGTGACGGTCTCCCCGCGTTTGGGCGCGTGGGCGACGTAGGCGACGAGGTCCATGTTGGTGCTGCCGAGCACCACGATGCCGGTCATGGGCGAAGTGCCTCCTGGTGCGTGAGGTGGGCGAGGGCGTCGAAGCCCGTGCCGTCGAAGCCGGCGACGGAGGTGGAGAGCCGGTTCTTGAGCGGGGCGGTCCACCGGTCGGGCAGCTCAGTGGGCCGGCCGGTGAGCAGTCCGGCGATCGAACCCGCGGTGGCTCCGTTGGAGTCCGTGTCCCAACCTCCCGAGACAGCACGGCAGATGGAGCCGCCGAAATCGCCGTCCGCATGGGTGAGCGCGGCGGCGAGCAAGGCGGCGTTGGGCAGCACATGCACCCAGTGGTAGTGGCCGTAGGCGGTGTGGAGCCGGTCCACCACCGAGGCGAAGTCGGTTTCGGCGCGCGCGGTGTCGATACCGAGGCGGACCGCGTGGGCCAGCCGGGAGGCGGGCGGTACGACGATCAGCCCGGCGGCGAGCGCACGGTGCACGTCACCGGCACCGTCGGCGGCGGTCGCGACGGCCGCCGCCACGAACATCGCGGCGTGGACGCCGTTCGCGGTGTGGGTGAGCACGGCGTCACGATGAGCCTGCTCGGCGGCGGCCCCGGGATCGCCGGGGTGCGTCCAGCCGTGCACATCGGCGCGGATGGCGGCGCCGATCCACTCCCGGAAGGGGTTGTGGTGGCAGGCGGTGAGCGGGGGTTCGAGTCCGCAGAGGAGGTTGCGGTAGGCGATGCGTTCCGCGGTGAAGGTGCGGCCGGCGGGCAGTTCGTCGAGCCAGAGCCGGCCGACGTCCGCGGTGGTGAAGCGGCGGCCGTACCGCTGGAGCAGGAGCAGATTCAGCAGGGGGTAGTTGAGGTCGTCGTCCTCGGGCATGCCGTCGATGTTCTCGGCCAGTGAGGTAGGGGCGGAACGGCGGTTCCAGGGGTGGGCGCGGGCGAGTTCCGCGGGCAGGCCCTTGGCGGTGAACCAGGTGTGGAGAGGCCAGTTGCCGGTGGCGCGGGCGATGGCACGGATCGCGTGCAGGGGGAGTTTTTCGACCGGTTTGCCGAGCAGACAGCCGGCCGCGCGGCCGAGCCAGGCCGCGTGGAGACGGTCGGGGAGCCGCGGGTCGTGTACGGCGGCGGGGTTGTGCGCCGGCGTTGGGGCGCCGGGCCCGGCGGACGGAGAGGAAGGGGCGCTCCCAGGTGGTGTCGTCGTGCCGGCGGGCCCTGTCGTAGGGGGCGCGGTCGCCGTACCCGCCTCGGTGGGCAGCGGGCCGCGCGGGGACGTGGGCCAGTTGGGGCATGCCGCCTTGATGGCCGCAAGCTCGGTCGGCTCCTGTGCGGCCAGCGGACTCGGGACCGCGGACAGCTCGTCCAGCAGCCGGAGCGCCAGGGTGCGCAGTTCGGGAGCGGCCGGGACGGCGGAGGCACCGGCCGCGGGCTGTGCGGGGGAGCCGCCCGCCGCGCGCCAGGCGGCGGTGACCTCTTCCGTGTCACGGCCGTCCTCGGCGGCCTGGCGCAGCTCGTGGCCGAGCAGATCCTCCGGCTGCACCCAGGTGAGTCGGAGGCTCTCGCTCATCGCGCGTCCGTCAGGGCGGCGAAGGCCGACTCGTGGGCCCGGCGGCGTTGCGTGTCGCGGGCGAAGACCTCCCGGGTGACCTCGATCAGCTCGCGGGCGGGTGCGTGCAGATCGAGGCGGCTGGCCTCGGCCACCGTCTTGGCCCAGTCGTGTGGTACCGCCGCGGTACCGCCGAGAGCGCCCGCGATCGCGCCGGACATCGTGGCGATCGAGTCGCAGTCGCGGCCGTAGTTCACCGAGCCCAGCACCGTACGGCGGTAGTCGCCCTCCCCGACCAGCAGCATGCCCAGGGCGACGGGGAGTTCCTCGATGGAGTGCAGCCGGGAGGGGCGGCGGGCGGCGAGGGAGGGCGCCCGGTAGTCCGGGCCGACTGTGTCGAAGGGTGCGACCGCCGTACGCAGCGGCGACAGTGCCGACTCGAAGTCCGTGTGCCGCGCGGCGACTTCGGCCACCGCCTCGATGGCCGAGCGGGTGCCGTCCTTCGCGAGCGCCAGGGCCGCGTCGACGACGGACGCGGGGGTCGCGTCGGGCAGACACGCGGCGGCGACCGCGGCCGCGAAGACGCCCGCCGCCTCCCTCCCGTATGAGGACTGGTGCGCCCCCGCGATGTCGAGCGCCTCGGCGTAGGCGGCGGCCGGGTTGGCCGCGTTGACCAGTCCCACCGGTGCCATGTACATCGCGGCACCGCAGTTGACGATGTTGCCGCTGCCGGCCTCGCGGGGATCGTGGTGTCCGTAGTGGATGCGGGCCACGAGCCACTTCTCGGCGAGGAAGATCCGTTGCAGGGGGAGCGCCTCCGCCTCCAGTTCCGGGATCCAGCGGGTGTTGGAGAGCAGGTCCGGCACCAGGTGGTCGGCCACGGCGTAGGCGTCGAGATGGTCGCGGACCGTGCCGTAGACCCGGATCAGGGCATGGGTCATGAGGGTGTCGTCGGTGACGTGGCCGTCGCCCTTGTGGTAGGGCGCGATGGGTCGGGCGGTACGCCAGTCGTCGCCGTTCCAGGGGCCGACGATGCCGTGGACACGGCCGCCGTGCCGTTCGGTGATCTGCTCGGGCGTGTAGCCCTCGACCGGGCCGCCGAGCGCGTCGCCCACGGCCGCGCCGATCAGGCTGCCGGTGATCCGGTCATCGAGTGTGAGCGTCGCGAGTGTCGTCGTCATGCCGGAATTGTCCACCCGGGGCCGTCGGTTCCGTGTCTGCGAGCAGCCCGGCGAGTTCCACGAGATCGGTGCCCGCGAGACGGGGCAGGGCGCAGCCCGCGAGGGTCCGGCAGGCGTCCCGCCAGCTGGCCGGCACGGCGTCGCCCCCGCCGAGCGCACCGGTCAGCGCGCCGGCCAGCGCGGGGGCGGAGTCGGCGACGCGTGACAGGCAGGCCGCGGCGGGTACGGCTTCGCAGACCCGGCCGCGGGCCGCCGTCGCGACGGCGAGTGCGACGGGCAGGGTCTCGGCGGCGGCGACCCCGTAGCTGTAGACATGGTCGACGATCTGGTGCTCCAGCAGTGGTACGAGGTCGAAGGCGGCGGCGGCGTCGTGGGCGAGCTTGAGCGCGTGGCGGGCGTTGCGGCCGATCTCGGTGGACTCGGGGAGTTCCGCAAGCGCCGCGTCCACACAGTCGTCGATCCCTCCGCCGACCAGCGCGACGGCGACGGCCGCCGCCATGGCGCGTGCGCCGTGCACCCCGTCGCCGTCCTGGGTGTAGCGGGCGTCGAACTCGGCGAGGTCGGCGGCCGCTGCCGGATCGCCCGGGTGGACCACCGCGAGGACTGCGGCGCGTACACACGCGGCGTCGTCGAAATAGTGCGGGTTGTCGTGGCCGGTGGCCGGCGGGCGCAGCCCGGTGGCGAGGTTGCCGAGTCCCGCGCGTACGGAGATCCGGGCGCGCAGCGGCAGCACGGCGGACTCCACTTCGGGGGCGCGGTCGGCGGCGGCCGCCACCTCACCGGCGAGGGAGTTCCAGGCCAGGTCGACGGCCGCGCGCATGCGGCGTCCGGGGGCCAGCCCGGCGAAGAGGTGCCCCGAGCCGATGAGCACGGTCTCGGCGGCGAACGCGGCCCACTCGGCGTCGTCGGACGGACCGAGGCGAAGGGGCTCCGGCGGCTGGTTGAGGGCGATCGGCACGGGAAGCGTGGTGGTCGAGTTCTGCTCGGCGAAGGTGTCGAGCTCGCGGGTGAGCCGCCGGGTCCACTCGGGCATCCGCGCCGCCCGGTGCCGCGCCGCGGGCCACCCGGCCGCGTCACCCGCGGCAAGCCCGAGGAGGAGCCCTTCGACGGGCCGGACGGGGACGCGGTGTGTCCGGTGCGGACCGCGGGTGCGCTCGCTGTCCCCGCAGGGCGGACCGTCCGCCGGCCGGCCCTGACGGCCTGCCGAGGTGGTAGCGGCGTCGTCTGTCGTGGTGGCGGCGGTGTCACCCGACGTGGTGGTGCCTGCGCCCCTTGTCCGCAGGCCCTGCGGGGGATGGTCGTCGGCCGGGCGGTCGAGTACGGCGGTGCCGCCGGGGGCCGCGGGGGTGTCCGGCGTCGGCGCGTCCGCGAGGGCGAGCAGATACGGGTCGGTGCGGGTGCCGGTGTCCGGCGCGGCCGGGTGTTCGAGCACGGCCATGCCGAAGGTCGTGGCCGCCGCCTCCGGTGCCGCGGCCCCCGCGGGCCGGGACCCGGGCGCGCCGACCGGATGGCCGAGCACGACCGTCCCGCCCGCCGGGGGCGGAGCCGGCCGGGTCGCCGGCGCGGCGGCCGGATCGGGCTCGGGGATCGACGCGTCGTTCGTCGGTGGAGTCAGTGTCATCACGCCGCCTGCGGGTCGTCGGGGGTGAGGAGGTCCGCGATCTCCAGCACGTGGTGGCCCTTCATCGACGGGAGACAGCTGCCCCGTACCGGACCGATCACCGAGGCCCAGGCGGCGGGGATGGCCGCCGCGCCCGAGACCGCCCCCGCCAGTGCCCCCGCCACCGCCGCGGTCGTGTCGGCGTCCCGGCCCATGTTCACCGCCGTCAGCACCGAGGTACGGAAGTCCCCGCGCGCCGCCGCGAACGCGCCGAACGCCAGGCCCACCGCCTCCGGGGCCAGATCCGTCCACGGGTAGCCACCGATCACCACCGCCGAGCGCACCGCGCGTTCCGTGGACAGGGGGTCGCCCTGGCTGCGCTGGGCCGTCACCACCGCGCGCCGCAGGGAGCGGGCCGTCCAGGAGTCCATCGGGATGACCGAGAGCGCGGCGCCGATCACCCCGGCGGGGCCGGCGCCGGTCATCGCCGCCGCGACCCCCGCGGCCACCGCCTGCCCGCCGTAGATGCCCTCGCCGTCGTGGCTGACCGAGCCGTCGATCGCCACGAGCCGGGCCGCTTCGGCCGGCAGGCCCGCGGCGAAGACCCCGAAGGGCGCCGCCCGCATCGCGAGACCGTCGCTCCAGGCGTGCCGGTGCTGGGCGGAGATCGGGGCGGCGAGCCCGCGCCGCAGGTTCTCCAGGGTGCCGCGCTCACTGAAGCCCGCTCCCCGGAAGGGGCCCTCGTCCAGATCGGCGATCCAGTGATGCCACGCGGTCTCGACATGGGTGGCGGTCAGGGCCGAGCCGTGCCGGGCCAGCAGCAGGCCGGAGAAGATCGCGTACTCGGTGTCGTCCGTGCCCGCGGGGTCGTCGTCCACGAAGCCCTCGATACGGCCCCACCGGGCCCGGATCTCCGAGGGACGCATGTTCTCCGCGGGCGCGCCCAGCGCGTCGCCCACCGCCAGGCCGAGCAGTGCGCCGCGGGCCCGCTCCCGCAGCACGCAGGCGGGAACGGCCGGCGCCGCGGGAGCCGTACCGGGCGCGCGCTCGGAGGGATCAGCGGGATCGCATGCAACCAACTCCACGGGGCGGGCCCCTTTCGCGTGCGTCGGCGGTTCCTGCATCTGTGCCACACGCGGCCCGGGACGAGTCTGAGAAACGCCTCTGTCACCCGATCCGGCATCCCCCGCCCTGAGGTAAGTACGGCCTGCCTTGCTGGCGCGACCCTTACAGGCTGCGTATGTTCGACGGTGTCGAAGGGGGAGCGGACCGCTGTTTCCGCTGCTGAAAAGGGTTGAAGGGGAGAGTTGTGTCCATCATCGAAAACACCGCGACGCTGCACGAGGCGCATCGCGACAACCACACCCACCGGGACGTCAACGGCGGCTGGCTGCGTCCCGCGGTCTTCGGTGCGATGGACGGACTGGTCTCGAACCTCGCCCTGATGACCGGCGTGGCGGGGGGTGCCGTGTCGCAGCAGACCATCGTCATCACCGGGCTCGCCGGGCTGGCTGCGGGAGCGTTCTCGATGGCCGCGGGGGAGTACACCTCCGTCGCCTCCCAGCGCGAGCTCGTCCAGGCCGAGCTGGACGTCGAGCGGCGCGAGCTGCGCAAGCACCCGGTGGACGAGATGGAGGAGCTGGCGGCGCTCTACGTGGCCCGTGGCGTCCAGCCCGCGCTCGCCCGTGAGGTCGCGATGCAGCTGTCGAAGGACCCGGAACAGGCGCTGGAGATCCATGCCCGCGAGGAGCTCGGCATCGACCCGGACGATCTGCCGTCGCCGACGGTCGCCGCCGTCTCGTCCTTCGGATCGTTCGCGCTGGGCGCCCTGCTGCCGGTGCTGCCCTATCTGCTCGGCGCGACGGCGCTGTGGCCGGCGGTCCTGCTGGCGCTGGTGGGTCTCTTCGCCTGCGGTGCGGTGGTCGCTCGCGTGACGGCACGCAGCTGGTGGTTCAGCGGCCTGCGGCAGCTGGCGCTCGGTGGGGCGGCGGCGGCGCTCACCTACGGCCTGGGCTCGCTGTTCGGCGCGGCGGTCTAGCCCGTCTCGGGCGGGGTGTTGCCCCGGCCCGCGCCGGGCCCTCCCCGCCCCGCGCCGGAACCTCCCCGCCCCGGGCCGTACCTCCCCGGCCTGTGGGCCCGGCCTCCCCGGTCTGTGCCATGGGTTCTTCCGGCTCTCTGCACGCCGAGCATCCCGCCCCCGCTCAGGCCCTCCCCGGTCTGTGCCCCGGGCGTTCCTCCGGCTCTGCGCGCCGAGCCTCCCGCCCCCGCTCCAGACCCTCCCCACCCCCGCCTCGGGTTCTCCCGGCTCCGCGCCCCGGGTTTTCCGTCCGCCCGGCACCCCCGCCGCCCCGAAATGCCCCGACCTGACTGATTCGCATCCTGTCGGTGAGGGGCGAGTCGTGTCAGGCTGGGTATCCCCACACCACCGGGAAGACACCTCGCTGTGACGCACATCCCCACCGCGGATCCCGCTTCCGGTGAGACACTATGCATGGCGCTACATAAGTAGCCGTAACTCGGCGGTTTCGAATCCTTAACCACCGGGCATGAGCCGAAAGCGCTGCGGGCAACGAAGCCTGCTCTGCGATGGTCCTGCGGATACCGATCTGTCCGACGGCGACCCACCCCCGACCGCTACGCGCGGTGTCCGCATGCTGGAATGCGCTATCCACTTTTCGAGAACCATTCCATCATGTAACCTGCACGAAATTTTGCGGAGGGCCAACGTCGTCCCTCGGTACTTGCATATGCCACGACGACGACGGGAGAGCCGATGCGTTCCGACGCCTGGTCGCCCATGGACGGTCGCCCCGCCCCTCAGGGGATGTACGACCCCCGGAACGAACACGACGCGTGCGGCGTCGGGTTCGTGGCCACCCTCACCGGTGTGGCCAGCCATGAGCTGGTGGAGCAGGCGCTGACCGTACTGCGCAACCTCGAGCACCGCGGTGCCACCGGCTCCGAGCCCGACTCGGGTGACGGTGCGGGCATCCTGCTCCAGGTTCCCGATGCATTCCTGCGTGAGGTCAGCGGATTCGAACTCCCCGAAGCGGGTTCGTACGCCGTCGGCATCGCCTTCCTCCCGGCCGATGATGACGCGCAGGCCGTCTCACGTATCGAGACGATCGCCGCCGAAGAGGACCTGAAGGTCCTCGGCTGGCGTGACGTCCCCGTCAGCCCGGATCTGCTCGGCAACGGCGCCCGCGCCACCATGCCCGCCTTCCGGCAGCTCTTCGTCGCCGGCGTGGCCGGGGACGAGGGCCCCTGCACGGGTATCGCGCTGGACCGCAAGGCCTTCATCCTGCGCAAGCGCGCCGAGCGCGAGGCCGGTGTCTACTTCCCGTCGCTCTCCGCGCGCACGATCGTCTACAAGGGCATGCTGACCACCGGCCAGCTGGAGCCCTTCTTCCCCGACCTGTCCGACCGGCGCCTCGCCACGGCCGTCGCGCTCGTCCACTCGCGGTTCTCCACGAACACCTTCCCGAGCTGGCCGCTCGCCCACCCGTACCGCTTCGTCGCGCACAACGGCGAGATCAACACGGTCAAGGGCAACCGCAACTGGATGCGTGCCCGTGAGTCCCAGCTCGCGAGCGACCTCTTCGGCGCCGAGCAGCTGGACCGGATCTTCCCCGTCTGCACCCCGGACGCCTCCGACTCCGCGTCCTTCGACGAGGTGCTGGAGCTGCTCCACCTCGGCGGCCGGTCGCTGCCGCACTCCGTACTGATGATGGTCCCCGAGGCGTGGGAGAACCACGACTCCATGGACCCCGCCCGGCGCGCGTTCTACCAGTACCACGCCACGATGATGGAGCCCTGGGACGGACCCGCCTGCGTCACCTTCACCGACGGCACCCAGGTAGGCGCCGTCCTCGACCGCAACGGTCTGCGCCCCGGCCGCTACTGGGTGACGGACGACGGACTCGTCGTCCTCTCCTCCGAGGTCGGCGTCCTCGACATCGACCCGGCGAAGGTCGTCCGCAAGGGCCGCCTCCAGCCCGGCCGGATGTTCCTCGTCGACACCGCCGAGCACCGCATCATCGAGGACGACGAGATCAAGGCCGGTCTCGCCGCCGAGCTCCCGTACCAGGAGTGGCTGGAGGCCGGTGAGATCGAGCTCGAGGACCTCCCCGAGCGCGAGCACATCGTCCACACCCACGCCTCGGTCACCCGCCGCCAGCAGACCTTCGGTTACACCGAGGAAGAGCTGCGCATCATCCTCGCGCCCATGGCCAGGACGGGCGGCGAGCCGCTCGGCTCCATGGGTACGGACTCGCCGATCGCGGCCCTGTCCGAGCGCCCCCGGCTGCTCTTCGACTACTTCACCCAGCTGTTCGCGCAGGTCACCAACCCGCCGCTGGACGCCATCCGCGAGGAGCTCGTCACCTCGCTGCGCTCCTCGCTGGGCCCGGCCGGCAACCTGCTGGAGCCGACCGCCGCGTCCTGTCGCAGCGTCACCCTGCCCTTCCCGGTGATCGACAACGACGAGCTGGCCAAGCTCATCCACATCAACGCCGACGGCGACATGCCCGGCATGAAGGCGGCCACGCTCTCCGGCCTCTACCGCGTCAGCGGCGGCGGCGACGCCCTCGCCGCCCGGATCGAGGAGATCTGCGCCGAGACCGACGCGGCGATCGAGGACGGCGCCCGTCTGATCGTCCTGTCCGACCGGCACTCGGACGCCGAGCACGCGCCCATCCCGTCGCTGCTGCTCACCTCCGCCGTGCACCACCACCTCATCCGCACCAAGCAGCGCACCCAGGTGGGTCTGCTGGTCGAGGCCGGTGACGTGCGCGAGGTGCACCACATCGCGCTGCTGATCGGCTACGGCGCGGCGGCCGTCAACCCCTACCTTGCGATGGAGTCGGTCGAGGACCTCGTCCGGGCCGGCACCTTCATCGAGGGCCTGGAGCCCGAGCAGGCCATCCGCAACCTGATCTACGCCCTCGGCAAGGGCGTGCTCAAGGTGATGTCCAAGATGGGCATCTCGACCGTGGCCTCCTACCGCGGAGCGCAGGTCTTCGAGGCCGTCGGCCTGGACGAGGCCTTCGTCGAGAAGTACTTCAACGGCACCGCCACCAAGATCGGCGGAGCGGGTCTCGACGTCGTCGCCAAGGAGGTCGCCGCCCGGCACGCCAAGGCGTACCCGGCCTCCGGCATCTCCGCCTCGCACCGCGCGCTGGACATAGGCGGTGAGTACCAGTGGCGCCGTGAGGGCGAGCCGCACCTCTTCGACCCGGAGACGGTGTTCCGGCTCCAGCACTCCACGCGCAACCGCCGCTACGACATCTTCAAGAAGTACACGGACCGGGTGAACGAGCAGTCCGAGCGGCTGATGACGCTGCGCGGCCTGTTCGGCTTCAAGTCCGACCGCCCGTCGATCTCCATCGACGAGGTCGAGCCGGTCAGCGAGATCGTGAAGCGGTTCTCCACCGGTGCGATGTCCTACGGCTCCATCTCCCGCGAGGCGCACGAGACCCTCGCCATCGCCATGAACCAGCTCGGCGGCAAGTCCAACACCGGTGAGGGCGGTGAGGACGCCGACCGGCTGTACGACCCCACGCGCCGGTCCGCCATCAAGCAGGTCGCCTCCGGCCGCTTCGGTGTCACCAGCGAGTACCTGGTCAACGCGGACGACATCCAGATCAAGATGGCGCAGGGCGCCAAGCCCGGCGAGGGCGGCCAGCTGCCCGGCCACAAGGTCTACCCCTGGGTCGCCAAGACCCGGCACTCGACCCCGGGCGTCGGTCTGATCTCCCCGCCGCCGCACCACGACATCTACTCGATCGAGGACCTGGCCCAGCTGATTCACGACCTGAAGAACGCGAATCCGCAGGCGCGGATCCACGTGAAGCTGGTCTCCGAGGTCGGCGTCGGCACGGTCGCGGCGGGTGTCTCCAAGGCCCACGCGGACGTCGTGCTCATCTCCGGTCACGACGGCGGCACCGGCGCCTCCCCGCTGACCTCGCTCAAGCACGCGGGCGGCCCCTGGGAGCTCGGTCTCGCCGAGACCCAGCAGACGCTGCTGCTCAACGGGCTGCGCGACCGTATCGTCGTGCAGACCGACGGCCAGCTGAAGACCGGCCGTGACGTCGTCATCGCCGCGCTGCTGGGCGCCGAGGAGTTCGGTTTCGCGACCGCGCCGCTCGTCGTCTCCGGCTGCATCATGATGCGCGTCTGCCACCTCGACACCTGCCCGGTCGGTATCGCCACCCAGAACCCGGTGCTGCGCGACCGCTTCTCCGGCAAGGCCGAGTACGTCGTCAACTACTTCCAGTTCATCGCCGAAGAGGTGCGCGAGATCCTCGCGGAGCTGGGCTTCCGCTCCGTCGAGGAGGCCGTCGGCCACGCCGAACTCCTCGACACCGAGCGCGCCGTGAACCAGTGGAAGGCACAGGGCCTGGACCTCGCACCCCTGTTCCACGTGCCCGAGCTGCCGGACGGCGCGGTGCGCCACGCGCTGATCACCCAGGACCACGGTCTGGAGAAGGCGCTCGACAACGAGCTGATCAAGCTCGCCGCCGACGCGCTGAGCGCCGAATCCGCCGAGGCAGCCCAGCCGGTCCGCGCACAGGTCGCCATCCGCAACATCAACCGGACCGTGGGCACCATGCTCGGCCACGAGGTGACGCGGAAGTTCGGCGGTGCGGGCCTGCCCGACGACACCATCGACATCACGTTCACGGGCTCGGCCGGCCAGTCCTTCGGCGCGTTCGTCCCGCGCGGCGTCACGCTGCGGCTGGAGGGCGACGCGAACGACTACGTCGGCAAGGGCCTCTCCGGCGGCCGTGTCGTCGTCCGCCCGGACCGGGGCGCCGACCACCTGGCGGAGTACTCGACCATCGCGGGCAACACCATCGCGTATGGCGCGACCGGCGGCGAACTGTTCCTGCGCGGCCGCACCGGCGAGCGCTTCTGCGTCCGCAACTCCGGCGCCACGGTCGTCTCGGAGGGCGTGGGGGACCACGGCTGCGAGTACATGACCGGCGGCCACGCGGTGGTGCTCGGCGAGACGGGGCGCAACTTCGCGGCCGGCATGTCGGGCGGTGTCGCGTACGTGATCGACCTCGACCCGGACAACGTCAACGCCGGGAACCTGGGAGCGGTCGAGCCACTGTCGGACGCGGACAAGGAGTGGCTGCACGACGTCGTGCGCCGCCACCAGGAGGAGACGGCCTCCACCGTCGCCGAGAAGCTTCTCGCCGACTGGTCCGCGAACGTGAACCGGTTCAGCAAGATCATCCCGACCACCTACAAGGCAGTGCTCGCCGCCAAGGACGCCGCTGAGCTCGCCGGTCTCTCCGAGCAGGAGACCACCGAGAAGATGATGGAGGCGGCGATCAATGGCTGACCCCAAGGGCTTCCTGACCACCGGGCGCGAAGTCGCCCAGACCCGCCCCGTGGCCGAGCGCGTCAAGGACTGGAACGAGGTCTACGTTCCCGGCGCCCTGCTGCCGATCATCAGCAAGCAGGCCGGCCGCTGCATGGACTGCGGCATCCCGTTCTGCCACAACGGCTGTCCGCTCGGAAACCTCATCCCCGAGTGGAACGACTACGCGTACCGCGAGGACTGGTCGGCCGCCTCCGAGCGGCTGCACGCGACCAACAACTTCCCGGAGTTCACCGGCCGGCTGTGCCCCGCGCCCTGCGAGGCCGCCTGCGTCCTCGGCATCAACCAGCCCGCCGTGACCATCAAGAACGTCGAAGTCTCGATCATCGACAAGGCCTGGGACTCCGGCGACGTCACCCCGCAGCCGCCGGAGCGCCTGTCGGGCAAGACCGTCGCGGTCATCGGCTCGGGCCCTGCGGGACTCGCCGCCGCCCAGCAGCTGACCCGGGCCGGTCACACGGTCGCCGTCTACGAGCGCGCGGACCGCATCGGGGGTCTCCTCCGGTACGGCATCCCCGAGTTCAAGATGGAGAAGGTGCACATCAACCGCCGTATCGAGCAGATGCGCGCGGAGGGCACCAAGTTCCGCACCGAGGTCGAGATCGGCCGGGACATCGACGCGGCGAAGCTGCGCCGGCGCTACGACGCCGTGGTCATCGCGGCCGGTGCCACCGTCTCCCGCGACCTGCCCGTGCCGGGCCGTGAGCTGAACGGCATCCACTTCGCCATGGAGTACCTGCCGCTCGCCAACAAGGTGCAGGAGGGCGACTTCGTCGCCCCGCCGATCACCGCGGAAGGCAAGCACGTCGTCGTCATCGGCGGCGGCGACACCGGCGCCGACTGCGTGGGCACCGCCCACCGCCAGGGCGCGGCCTCGGTCACCCAGCTGGAGATCATGCCCCGCCCGGGCGACGAGCGGAGCGCCGGCCAGCCCTGGCCGACGTTCCCGATGCTCTACAAGGTCACCTCCGCGCACGAGGAGGGCGGCGAGCGGGTCTACTCCGTCTCCACCACCCACTTCGAGGGCGACGAGGACGGCAACGTCCAGTTCCTCCACCTCACCGAGGTGGAGTTCAAGGACGGCAAGCTGGAGCAGAAGCCCGGCACCGAGCGGAAGATCCCGGCGCAGCTGGTCACCCTCGCCATGGGCTTCACCGGCACCGACCAGGAGAACGGTCTGGTCCAGCAGTTCGGGCTCGAGCTGGACGAGCGCGGCAATGTCGCGCGCGACGCCGACTTCGCCACCAACGTCGACGGCGTGTACGTCGCCGGTGACGCGGGCCGCGGCCAGTCCCTGATCGTGTGGGCGATCGCCGAAGGCCGCTCGGCGGCCCGCGGTGTGGACCGCTTCCTGACCGGGGCGAGCGACCTGCACGCCCCGATCAAGCCGACGGACCGTTCGCTGATGGTCTGACGCACCGGCCGAAAGACGTCCCGTACAACGGCGTACGGAAACGAACACGGCGCCTGCTCTGTCCCCGACCGGACATGGAGCAGGCGCCGTGCTGCGTGCCAACACCGGTTGCCACGACGGGGTTCGGGGGCGCACAGGACCGGGGCGGCGAGCACCGCGGTCGCCGGGATCCCCGGGGAATGGCGGGATACCCTCGGCGGACGTCCCGCACCCGACGAACGGAGCCGCGCATGGCCACTGCTGGCATCCCCGGACCGGCCATCAGTCTCCGTAAGGTCGAGGAGCAGGCGCCCGCGCTCGTGAGCCTCTACAAGTCCGCCGGGGTCTCGCTGCGCAAGCACGGCCTGGACGGGCAGCGCGCCGCCGTCTATCTGGTGCTCGACTACTCGGGCTCCATGAAGGACTACTACAAGGACGGCAGTGTGCAGGCGCTGGCCGACCGGGTGCTGGGCCTGTCGGCGAACCTCGACGACGACGGCTGTGTCCCCGTCGTCGTCTTCTCCACCGACATCGACGCCGTCACCGAGATAGCACTGGAGAACCACCACGGCCGGATCGACGCGATCGTCGCGGGCCTCGGGCACATGGGCAGGACGAGCTACCACCTGGCCATGGACGCCGTGATCGACCACTACATCGACAGCGGCTCGACGGACCCCGCGCTCGTCGTCTTCCAGACGGACGGCGGTCCGATCAGCAAGCACGCGGCCGAGCGCTATCTGTGCAAGGCGGCGAAGCTGCCGCTGTTCTGGCAGTTCATCGGCTTCGGGAACAAGCGCAGTTCGCAGTTCGACTTCCTGCACAAGCTCGACGAACTCCCCGTGCCCGCCAAGCGGGTCGTGGACAACGCCGGCTTCTTCCACGCCGGACTCGACCCGCGCACGGTCCCGGACTCCGAGCTGTACGACCGGCTGGTCGGCGAGTTCCCGCTGTGGCTGGCCGCCGCCCGTGGCCAGGGCATCGTGCGGTGACGCCGCGGGTGCTGCGGGCCGACGGCCGCCGGGCCGTGCCGTGGAAGAACGGCGGCGGTACCACCCGTAAGGTCGCGGTGGCGCCCGAAGGCACGGGGACGGACGACTTCGACTGGCGGATCTCGCTCGCCGACGTCGGCGTGGACGGGCCGTTCTCCGCGTTCCCCGGTGTGGAGCGCATCCTGACCGTCGCCGACGGTGCGGGGATGGAACTGACGGTGGGCGGGAAGCGCACGGTCGCCGACCAGCGCTACCGGCCCCATGCCTTCCCCGGCGATGTGCCGACCGAAGGCCGGTTGCTGGGCGGCCCGGTCGTCAACTTCAATGTGATGTACCGGCGGGACCGCATCGCATGCCGGACGTCGGTCGTACGGGGAGAGGCCGCACCGGCGGTGCCGCCCGGCGCCACCGTGGTGGTGGTCGCACTCGACGGCACGACGGCCGTCGGCGACACGGGCCTGACGCTCGGTCGGTACGACGCCGTACTGCTCGACGGACCGCCCGGCCCGCTGCGTACGGACGGACACGCGGCGGTCGTCGCCCTGCGGAGGCTGTGAGGCGTTCCGCGGACCGTAGGAGGGGCCGCAGGGAAACCCGACAGCAGATGTCCGGTTTCCGCGGTTCGATGGACGCATGACCTCAACCACATGGACCGGCTTCCGTGCGGCCGAGCCCGAGTTCGCCGCTACCGTGCAGACCCGTTTCGAGCGCTACAAGCACCATGTCCTCGCCACCCTGCGCAAGGACGGGTCGCCGCGTGTGACCGGGCTGGAAGTGACCTTCCGCGGCGGGGAGTTGTGGCTCGGCATGATGCCGGACTCCCGCAAGGCCCGGGATCTGCGGCGGGATCCGCGCTTCGCCGTGCACGCCAACCCCGGGCCCGACGACTCCATGGACGGCGGTGACGTACGAATCTCCGGACGGGCCCTGGAGGTGACCGACCCCGCGGAGATCGCCGCGTTCGTGGCCGAGGTCGGGCCGCCGGAGCCGTTCCACCTGTTCCGCGTCGACGTGGGCGAGGTGGTCCGGATCACCGTCGAGGGCCAGGAGCTGGTCGTGCGGTCCTGGAACCCGGGTGGTCCCCTCCGGACCGTCCGGCGTCGCTAGCGCCACGGACGGCCGGCCAGCACCTCCGCGCGGCAGCGGGCGGGGGCGCCCCACGCGTCCCGCAGGGGCCGGGCCTTGCGCAGCCACAGCGCGAGGTCCAGCTCGTCCGTGTAGCCGACGGCGCCGTGCAGTTGCAGCGCCGTCCCGGCCGCCGCGTACGCGGCCTCGCCCGCGGTGACCTTCGCGGCGCAGATGTCCGCGGGAGCCAGGGTGAGCGCGGCCGCGTGCAGCAGCGGCCTCGCGAACTCCAGCCCGATCAGCGTGTCCGCGAGCCGGTGCTTGACCGCCTGGAACGAACCGACGGCGACACCGAACTGGGTGCGCTGCTTGACATGGGCCACGGTCCGGTCGAGGAGGGTGAGCCCGACGCCCAGTGCCTGCGCGGCGGTGAGCAGCCTCGCCAGCGCGGCCGCGCGATCGGCGGCGGCGGCCAGGTGCGGGCCGCTCGCGAGAATCGCACCGCCGGCCAGTGGGGCGGCGAGACGCCGGACCGGGTCGGCCGAGACCCGCACGGCCCCGTGCCCGGGCGCACACCGCAGCCGGGCCGCTTCCCCGTCCGCCGCCTCGGGTTCGACCACCAGCACCAGGTCCGCCGCGTCGGGGTCCAGGGCACGGGTGCCGTGGCCCGCCACCGTCAGCGTCGCCGTGCCGTCCCCCGCCACCAGCCCCGGCAGCAGCCGCTTCGCCGGTGCCGCGTCGCCCAGTTCGGCCAGACCCGTCAGCAGCGCCGCCACGACTGCCGTCTCCACGAGCGGTCCCGGCACCGCCGCGCGGCCCAGCTCCGTGAAGGCGAGCGCCAGCTCGACCGGGAGCGGGCCCACGCCGTCGTACGTCTCCGGCGCCGCGAGCGCGAAGAGGCCCGCGTCGGCGAGCCGGGACCACACCGCCCGGCCCGGCGCACGGTCGCCGGCGGCCCAGGCGCGCGCCGCCGACGGCACGTCCGCCGCGGTCAGCATCGCCTCCAGCGAGCGGACGAAACCGAGCTGTTCGGAGGTCGGCGTCAGATCCATCAGCGGCGGCCCTTCGGAAGGCCGAGCAGCCGCTCGGCGATGATGTCGCGCTGGATCTCGTTGGTCCCCGCGTAGATCGGTCCCGCCAGCGAGAAGAGATGGCCCTCCGCCCAGGCCGTGTCGGACAGTTCGCCCTCCTCGCCCAGCAGATCGAGCGCCGTCTCGTGCAGGGCGATGTCGTACTCGGACCAGAAGACCTTGTTGAGACTGGACTCCGCCCCGATGCTGCCGCCCTGCGCGAAGCGCGAGGCACCCGCCCAGGTGAACAACTCGTAGGCCCGCGCGCCGATCACCGCGTCCGCGACCCGGTCCCGTACGCCCCGGTCCTCGCCCCCCTCCCGCCACTGCCGTACGAGACGGTCGGCCGCCGCCAGGAAGCGGCCGGGGGAGCGCAGCGTCAGCCCCCGTTCGTTGCCCGTCGTGGACATCGCGATCCGCCAGCCCCGGCCCGGCTCGCCGATCACGTCCTCGTCCGGCACGAAGACGTCGTCGAGGAAGAGCTCGGCGAAGGCGGGCTTCCCGTCGAGGCGGCCGACCGGCCGGACGCTCACCCCGGGCGCCGACAGGTCGAACATCAGATATGTCAGGCCCTGGTGGGGCCGGTCAGCCGAGGGGTCGCTGCGGAAGATGCCGAACGCGCGGTCCGCGAACGCCGCCCGTGACGACCAGGTTTTCTGGCCGTTCAGCAGCCAGCCCCCGTCCGTCGGGACGGCCCGCGAGCGCAGCGACGCGAGGTCGGAACCGGCCTCGGGTTCGGACCAGGCCTGGGCCCAGACGACGTCGCCGCTCGCCATCGGGGGCAGCACCCGGGCGCGCTGCTCCTCGGTGCCGTGGTCGAAGAGGGTGGGTGCGAGGAGGCTGATGCCGTTCTGCGAGACCCGGCCGGGTGCGCCGGCGGCGTAGTACTCCTGCTCGAAGAGCAGCCAGGCGAACAGACCGGCGCCCCGGCCGCCGTACTCCCTCGGCCACGAGACGACCGACCAGCGGTCCGCGTGGAGCCGCGCCTCCCAGGCGCGGTGGGCCGCGAACCCCTCGCGTGTCTCCAGGGACGGCAGCGGGCGCTCCGGCACATGTGCGGCGAGCCACGCGCGGGCCTCGGCCCGGAGCGCCTCGTCCTCGGGGGAGTGCTGCAGGTCCATACGCGCATCCTTCCCTAACAAGTGTTTGGTAGGTTAACGTGCCGGTGTGACGGACAACAGGGCTCAGTACGTACCGGGCCACGGCCTGCTGACCGGCCGTACCGCCGTGCTCACCGCCGCGGCCGGCGCCGGGATCGGAGGAGCGACCGCCCGCAAGTTCCTGGAGGAGGGCGCGCGGATCCTGATCAGCGACGCCCACGCACGACGGCTGAAGGAGACGGAGGCCGCGCTCGCCGCGGAATTCGGCGCCTCCGCCGTCTCCTCCCAGCCGTGCGACGTCACCGACGAGGCCCAGGTGCAGGCGCTGTTCGACCGCGCGGCCGAGGACCACGGCGGGCTCGACATCGTCGTCAACAACGCCGGCCTCGGCGGTACGGCCGAACTCGTCGACATGACCGACGAGCAGTGGGACAGCGTCCTCGACGTCACCCTCACCGGCACGTTCCGCTGCACCCGCGCCGCCCTGCGCGCCTTCCGGGCGGGCGGGAGCGGCGGAGCGATCGTCAACAACGCGTCTGTGGTGGGCTGGCGGGCCCAGGCCGGCCAGGCGCACTACGCCGCCGCCAAGGCCGGGGTCATGGCGCTCACCCGCTGCGCCGCCGTCGAGGCCGCCGCCCACGGCGTACGGGTCAACGCGGTCGCGCCCAGCCTCGCCATGCACCCCCATCTGGTGAAGGTCACCTCCGCCGAGGTGCTGGCCGACCTGACCGCCAAGGAGGCGTTCGGCCGGCCCGCCGAACCGTGGGAGATCGCCAACGCCATCGTCTTCCTGGCCAGCGGCTACGCCTCGTATCTCACCGGCGAGGTCGTCTCCGTCAGCAGCCGCCATCCGTAACCGCCGAGAACGCCGGACAATGACCGTGTGCCGAACAAGAAGAAGAACCAGGTGACCCCCTCGCCCGAGCGCCGGCGTGAACTCCTCGCCCTCGCCGCCGAGGTGTTCGCCGCGCAGGGGTACAACGCCACCACCGTCCGCAGGATCGCGGACGAGGCCGGGATGCTCGCCGGCAGCCTCTACTACCACTTCGATTCCAAGGAATCGATGGTCGACGAGATCCTCTCCACGTTCCTGGACGAGTTGTGGCAGGGCTACGACAGCGTCCTCGCGGCCGGCCTCGGCCCGAGGGAGACCATCGAGGCACTCGTCACCGAGTCGTTCCGGGAGATCGACCGGCACCGGGCAGCCGTCGCGATCTACCAGAAGGAGTCCCGGCACCTGGCCGCGCAGCCCCGCTTCCACTACCTCACCGACTCTCAGCAGAAGTTCGAGAAGGCCTGGCTCGGGACGCTGGAACGCGGCGTCGCCGACCGGGCCTTCCGCGCCGACCTGGACGTCCGGCTGACCTACCGGTTCGTGCGCGACACCGTGTGGGTCGCGGCGTCCTGGTACCGGCCCGGCGGACAGCACAGTCCCGAGGAGATCGCCCGCCAGTATCTGTCGATGGTGCTGGACGGAATCGCCGTACGTCAGTAACCGACCGAGGAGTTGTCATGGGCGAGGCATACATCGTCGAAGCGGTACGGACCCCGGTGGGCCGGCGCAGGGGAGGCCTCGCCGCTGTCCACCCCGCCGACCTGGGCGCCCATGTGCTCACCGCGCTGATGGCCCGCTCCGGCGTCGATCCGTCGGCCGTCGAGGACGTCGTGTTCGGCTGTCTGGACACCGTGGGCCCGCAGGCCGGCGACATCGCGCGGACCGCCTGGCTCGCGGCGGGCCTGCCCGAGGAGGTGCCGGGCGTGACCGTCGACCGGCAGTGCGGCTCGTCGCAGCAGGCCGTGCACTTCGCGGCCCAGGCGGTGCTCTCCGGCACCCAGGACCTGGTGGTCGCGGGCGGCACCCAGAACATGTCGATGATCCCCATCGCGTTCGCCTCCCGGCAGGCAGCCGGTCCGCTCGGCCTGACCGAGGGCCCCTTCGCGGGCAGCGAGGGCTGGCGGGCGCGGTACGGCGATCAGCCGGTCAACCAGTTCCACGGCGCCGAACTGATCGCGGCGAAGTGGGGCATCACCCGCCGAGACCAGGAGGAGTACGCCCTTCGCTCCCACCGGCGCGCGGTCCGGGCGATCGACGAAGGGCGCTTCGCGCGCGAGACGGTGGCGTACGGCGACGTGACCGTGGACGAGGGCCCGCGCCGTGACACCACGGTGGAGAAGATGGCGGGCCTGGACCCCGTGATGCCGGACGGCACCATCACCGCGGCGTGCTCCTCGCAGGTGTCGGACGGCGCCGCGGCGATGCTGCTGGCGAGCGAGCGGGCCGTCCGCGAGCACGGCCTGACACCGCGGGCCCGTGTCCACCATCTGTCGGTGCGCGGCGAGGACCCCATCCGCATGCTCTCCGCCCCCATCCCGGCGACGGCCCACGCGCTGAAGAAGACCGGCATGTCGATCGACGAGCTGGACCTGGTCGAGATCAACGAGGCCTTCGCGCCCGTCGTCCTGGCGTGGCTGAAGGAGACGGGCGCGGACCCGGCCAGGGTGAACGTCAACGGCGGCGCGATCGCGCTCGGCCATCCGCTCGGCGCGACGGGAGTGCGGCTCATGACGACGCTGCTCCACGAACTGGAACGCACGGGCGGCCGCTACGGCCTCCAGACGATGTGCGAGGGCGGCGGCCAGGCGAACGTGACCATCGTCGAACGCCTCTAGGCCGCGTCCGCGCAGCCCCCGCCCGCGCCCGGCCGTGTCCGGACCGGGCGGCGCTGCGCCCGCAGGACCGATGAGTTCCTCCCCGCCGCGTCGTCTCCATGGTGTGAGCGTCTCCTGCCGCGTCGGCGGGAGGCCCGAGGCGAGACGACGAGGAGCGTGGACACCGTGCCCGAGGAGAACGTGAGCGCCACCCTGACCGTCGCCGTGCCGCCCGCGAAGGTGTACGCGGTGCTTGCGGACCCGACGACCCACGCGTCGATCGACGGCACCGGCTGGGTCCAGGACGCCGTCGACCGGCTGCCCCTGACCGAGGTGGGGCAGCTCTTCCGCATGGACATGTACCACCCGGGCCATCCGGACGGTGACTACCGCGTGTTCAACGAGGTCCAGGTGGCAGACCCGCCGCGCGCCATCGCCTGGCGTACGGGGTACGACCCCAAGGGCGACGGTCACCTGGAGTTCGGCGGCTGGTTCTGGCGGTACGACCTGACGCCGCTCGGTCCGTCCGGGACCGAGGTCACGCTCACCTACGACTGGTCCGCGGTGCCGCAGTCAGTCCGGGAGTACCTCCGGTTCCCGCCGTTCGGCCCCGAGCACCTCGGCAACTCGCTCCAGCACCTGGCCGAGCTCGCCGCGCCGACGCCCCGGCCCTGATTCCGGCGCGCGATCAAGAAACTGCCGTGCCTGCGAGCCATTCAGGAAGGGGCATGCTACGGTTACTGTGTTGCAGTTTTGGTACCCATGAACTTTGTGTGCGCCTGACGGGACGCTTCCGCAGGCGCATATTTTGTTTGCCGGTCATTTCCGGATGGGGGTCAATGCGGCGACGGGAAATCCACGAGGTGTGGATTTCCGGCTTGCCCCTCGTTTTAGGAGTAATGACATGGCTACTGGAACCGTGAAGTGGTTCAACGCGGAAAAGGGCTTCGGCTTCATCGAGCAGGACGGCGGCGGCGCCGACGTCTTCGCCCACTACTCGAACATCGCCACCCAGGGCTTCCGTGAGCTCCAGGAGGGCCAGAAGGTTTCCTTCGACGTCACGCAGGGCCAGAAGGGCCCGCAGGCGGAGAACATCGTCCCGGCCTGATCTGCCGGCGCGTGAACTCCTAGCCGGGGTCCGCACCCTCAAGGGTGCGGGCCCCGGCTTGTGCGTGCTGTCCCGAGGCCCAGGAAGGCAATATCCGCATGACTCGCTCCGATCGACCGGCCGGGCAGGACCGTCCGGCACGTCAGGACCGCCCGGCGCGGCCGGCCCGTAAGCGCACGGCTGATTCCCGTGGCACCGGCTCCGGCAGGCCCGCGGCAAAGACAGCGGGCAACGGCTCGCGAAAGAACCCCGGCAAGGGCCCCGCCCGCAAGGCGGCTCCCCCGCAGGAATTCGCGCTGCCGGAAACCGTAACCCCGGCGCTGCCCGCCGTTCACGCATTCGACGAGCTGGACATGCCGGCCGCATTGCTGAAGACCCTCGTGGCCCAGGGACTGACCGAGCCTTTCCCCATCCAGGCGGCGACGCTGCCGAACTCGCTCGCAGGCCGTGACATCCTCGGCCGCGGACGCACCGGTTCGGGCAAGACACTGGCCTTCGGGCTCGCGCTGCTCGCCCGTACCGCCGGCCGCCGTGCCGAACCCCGGGCGCCCCTCGCGCTCGTCCTGGTACCGACCCGTGAACTCGCGCAGCAGGTCACCGACGCGCTGACCCCGTACGCGACGTCCGTGCAGCTGCGGCTCACCACCGTCGTCGGCGGACTGTCGATCTCCAAGCAGGCGGGCTCGCTGCGCCGCGGCGCCGAGGTGCTCGTGGCCACGCCCGGCCGGCTCAAGGACCTGATCGAGCGCGGCGACTGCACCCTGGACCGGGTGTCCATCACCGTCCTCGACGAGGCCGACCAGATGGCCGACATGGGGTTCATGCCCCAGGTCACGGCGCTGCTCAAGCAGGTCGAGCCGGACGGTCAGCGGATGCTCTTCTCGGCGACGCTGGACAAGAACATAGACCGGCTCGTCCGGATGTTCCTGACCGATCCCGTCGTGCACTCGGTCGACGCCTCCGTGGGAGCCGTCACCACCATGGAGCACCATGTGCTGCATGTCGCGGACGAGACCGACAAGAAGGCCGTGGCCACCCGTATCGCGGCCCGCGACGGCCGGGTGATCCTCTTCGTCGACACCAAGCGCGCCGCCGACCGCTTCGCGAAGCGGCTGCTGGCCAGCGGTGTCCGCGCGGCGGCGCTGCACGGCGGCCGTTCGCAGCCGCAGCGCAACCGCACTCTGGACCAGTTCAAGAACGGGCAGGTCACCGCGCTGGTCGCGACCAATGTGGCCGCCCGCGGCATCCATGTCGACGATCTCGGACTCGTGGTGAACGTCGACCCGCCCGTCGACCACAAGGACTATCTGCACCGTGGCGGCCGTACCGCCCGCGCGGGTGAGTCCGGCAGCGTGGTGACGCTGGTGCTGCCCGAGCAGCGGCGTGAGATGACGCGGCTGATGGCGGACGCCGGTATCAGCCCGCAGACCGCGCGGATCAAGTCGAGCGACGAGGAACTGAGCCGGATCACCGGCGCTCGCGAGCCCTCGGGTGTCGCCGTCACCGTCGAGGTGCCGGAGCCGGCCGCGCAGCAGCAGCGACCCCGTCAGACCCAGGGCCGGGCGCGCAGCGCCCCCGGAGGCCGCCGTGGCGGTCAGGCCCGTGAGGGCGGCAGGACCGGTCAGAACGGTCAGGCCCGTGAGGGCGGCAGGACGGGTCAGGGCGGCCAGTCGCGCCAGAGCGGTCAGTCCCGTCAGGGCGCGTCGGTGCGACAGGGCGGCCAGGCGCGCCAGGGTCAGGCAGGCGGCCAGGCCGCAGGCCGGCAGCGCGGGACGGCGCAGAGCAGCCGCCGCAGGGCTGCCTGACCGGAACTCCTCACGGATGCCCGGGGCCCGGCAGTGCATCGAGCACCTGCCGGGCCTCGGCCATCACCCGGTCGACGAGCTCCGCACACGTGGGCAGGTCGTCGATGACCCCCGCGACCTGACCCGACGCCATCACCCCCAGGTCGGTGCGGCCCTCCACCATGGAGGCCCGCAGCAGCATGGGCGTGTTGGCGGCGAGCAGCACCTGGCTCCACGACAGTTCCCGCCCGTGCCTCATGGCCAGGCCGTCGTGGAGCATCCGTGGCCAGCTCAGACCGGAGAGCTTCCGGAAGCCGGCCGCGTGGCGGACCGCCCGGGCCAGGGTGCGCGTACGGCCGTGCCGCTCCAGCGAGTCGACCAGCTCCGTCCGCAGCATCCGGTGCGGCAGCCCGTCGACGGCCGTCGTCACCGTCACGTCCTTCACGGACGCCGCCAGATACCTCGCCTTCACCGCGTCCGGCACGGTCGACTCGGCGGTGAGCAGGAACCGGGTGCCCATCGCGATGCCCGCCGCACCGTACGCGAGCGCCGCCACCAGACCCCGCCCGTCGCGGAACCCGCCGGCCGCGATCACCGGAATGCCGACCGCGTCCACGACCTGCGGCAGGAGCACCGTGGTGGCGACATCGCCGGTGTGGCCGCCGCCCTCGCCGCCCTGAACGATCACCGCGTCCGCGCCCCAGGCGGCCACCTTCTCCGCGTGCCGTCGCGCCCCGACCGACGGGATCACGACCACCCCCGCGTCCTTGAGCTCGGTGATCAGCTCCCGTGAGGGCGCCAGGGCGAAGGAGGCCACCCGTACGCCCTCATCGACGATGATCCGCACCCTCTCGCGCGCGTCTCCCGCGTCCGCGCGCAAGTTGACCCCGAACGGCGCGTCCGTGCGGGAGGAGACCTCGCGCACCGCACGGCGCAGTTCGTCGGTGGTCATCGTCGCCGAGGCGAGGATGCCGAGCGCGCCCGCCTCCGCGGCAGCGGACACCAGCCGCGGGCCGGCCACCCAGCCCATCCCGGTCTGCACGATCGGATGGCGCACGCCCGTGAGTTCGGTGAGTGCCGTCCGGACACGGCCCGTCATCCGGCCCGGACCTCGCGGTCCCGCAGCCCCTCCGGGTCGATCACCTCGCGGATCAGCCGCAGTTCGTCCTCGGTCGGCTCGCGTGTGTACGGGACGTTGTCGGGGACCGTCAGCGCGAAGCCGGTGGCCTCCCGCACCCGGTCGAGCGTGACACCGGGGTGCAGGGAGGCGAGCCGCATCGAGCGGTCGGGGGTGGCGAAGTCGAAGACGCCCAGGTCGGACACGACGCGCGGGATGCGGTGGAACCGGGTGGCACTGGGACCGGCGGCGGCGGCGTTGTCGTGACCCACCCCGCACACCAGGTCGACCTTCGGGACGAAGACCCGGGCCGAGTGCTTGGGCACCCAGTAACTCACCGGGTTGTTCAGGGTGTTGACAGGCGCTCCGCGGACGCCGAGGAGCTGGCGCGTGGGCTGCCGCCAGTCACCGATGCAGGAGATGTTCTGGTTGCCGAAGCGGTCGATCTGACTCGCGCCCATCATGACGTGACGTCTGCCGCCGGTGACCATGGCGAGGTGCTGCCGGTAGGGCAGCCAGCCCTCCACCGTGCCGTCCGGCCCGACGAGCATCGCCTCGCCGTCGGTGAGCAGGAGGCCGGTCGAGAAGGTGCGCCGGGCCAGCCGGGCGCCGACCGAGGGGATCAGCCCCATCGGACTGGCCAGGATCTCGCCGGCGCCGCGCCATGCCTCGGCGCAGGCGACGACGCAGTACTCGGCCCGGGAGACGGTCCGTGCGGGAATCACTGCTGCTCCTTGTGCCAGGCCTGTACGGCGCGTTGGTAGTCGTGTTCGCCGGGCCCGGCCAAGAAGCGTCCCGCGAACTCGTCCCAGGTAGTGCCGGCGTACATCCGCTGGAAGGCCTCGTCGCGCCCGTGGTCGGGGGCGCAGGAGGTGAAGTGCGCGCCGTTTGGGGCCTCCACCACTCCGGTGACCGAGTGCCGGGCGACCAGCAGGGTCTGCGGAGCCGCGTCCTTGGTGAGCTCGGCCGTCTCCACCAGCTGGTCGCAGGAGACGTACGCCGCGTCGGCGGACTGGCAGAACAGGTCGTCGAAGTAGGGGTCGGGACCCAGGTACTGGCCGTTGCCCCGGCGGTCGGCCCGGTTGAGGTGGACGAGCGCGGCATCCATGCGCAGCGCCGGCGCGGCGACGAACTCCTCGCCGTCGGCGTAGGGCGAAGTGACGGTTCGCAGCGCGGGGTTGACCCGCATGACGTCGGAGCCGAGTCCCGCCCGCACCGGAAGGAAGGGCAGCCGGTTGGCGGCCGCGTGCAGACCCCACATGAACATCGCCTCGTCGATCTCGGTGAGAGCGAAGTCGCCCCGCTGGCGGGCGGCGCGGTAGTGCGGTTCGAGCGGGATCGAGTCGAGGGTGACGAAGGCCGTGACCAGTCGGCGGATCCGGCGGGCGGCGGCGAGCATGCCGATGTCGGGGCCGCCGTAGGAGATGACGGTCAGATCGGTGATCTCGGAGCGGAGCAGCGCGCGCACGAGCGCCATCGGCTTGCGGCGCGAACCCCAGCCGCCGATGCCGATGGTCATGCCGCTGCGCAGGCGCCCCACCACGTCCTCGGGCGTCATGGTCTTGTCGGTCACGGCTGCGGTTCCTTCCCGAAGGTGTCGCGGACGCGGTCGGCGACCCCGCTGAGACCCGCCTCGAAGGTGAAGCCCTGCTCGAACCGGTAGCTGCGGCGTACGTCGACGGGGTCGATGCCGTTGATCGCCGCCTTGGCCAGCCGGACGAGGGTGCCGTCCTTGCGGGCGATCTCCCGGGCCAGCTCCATGGCCGCGTCCCGGAGTTCGTCGCGCGGGACGACCTTCCAGACGGAGCCGTGGTGGTGAAGTTCGGCGGCGGTCGCGGTGCGCGAGGTGTAGTACAGGGCGCGCATCAGATGCTGCGGCACCAGGCGGGCGAGATGGGTGGCGGCGCCGAGCGCGCCGCGGTCGAGCTCCGGCAGACCGAACGTGGCGTCGTCCGAGGCGACGATCGCGTCCGCGTTGCCGACCAGCCCGATGCCGCCGCCGAGGCAGTGGCCGTGCACCGCGGCGACGACGGGGACCTCGCACTCGTACACGGCGGCGAAGGCCTCGTAGCAGCCGCGGTTGGCGCCGATCAGGGTGTGGTGACCGGGGTCGCGCTGCATCTCCTTGATGTCGACGCCGGCGTTGAACCCGCGGCCGGCGGCGGTCAGCACCACACAGCGGGTCGCGGGGTCCCGGCCCGCCGCGCGGACGGCGTCCGCGAGGTCGTACCAGCCCTGCACGGGAAGGGCGTTGACGGGTGGGAAGTCGGCCGTGACACGTGAGATGCCCTTCTCGGGGCTTGTGGTGGAGACACCCATGAGAGGATCAGCTACCTTTCCACCAAACATTTGTTAGGTGAGGAAGGTAGCAGCCGATGGAGCTGGATGGGAGGGTCGCCGTCGTCACCGGCGGCACGCGGGGCGTCGGCGCGGGCATCGCCCGGGCCTTCCTGCGGGCCGGCGCCCGGGTGGTGGTCTGCGCGCGCAGGCCGCCCGAAGTGCCGCTCGACGGAGCCGAGTTCGTGCCCGTGGACCTGCGCGAGGCCGAGGGCGTCGCAGGCTTCCTCGACGACGTGGCCGCCCGGTACGGCCGCCTCGACACCCTCGTCAACAACGCCGGAGGCACCCCTCACCGGCTGCTCGCGGACGGCGCCGTCGCGCGTCACGCACGGGTCGTCGAGCTCAACCTCGTCACCCCGCTGACCGCGTCCCTCGCCGCCTACGACCACCTCAGGGCGGCCGGGGGCTCGATCGTCATGATCGGGAGTGTCAGCGGCGGCCGGCCCTCGCCGGGATCCGCGGCGTACGGAGCGGCCAAGGCCGGACTGGAGAGCCTGGCCCGCTCGATGGCTGTGGAGTGGGCCCCCGAGGTCCGGGTGAACACGCTCGTTCTCGGCATGGTCCGCACCGAACTGTCCGGGCTCCACTACGGGGACGAGGAGGGGATCGCCGCCGCGGGCCGTACCGTCCCGCTCGGCCGTCTCGCGGAACCGTCGGACGTCGGCGACGCGGCCGTCTTCCTCGCGTCGGCACGCGCCGCCTACATCAGCGGGGCCTCGCTGCTTGTGCACGGGGGCGGGGAGCGCCCCGCCTTCCTCGATGCCGCAACGGTCAACAGGGAAACGGCCGACAAGCAGGCGGGCGACAGGCAAGCGGGCGACAGGCAAGCGGGCGACATGGAAACGGGCGACATGGAAACGAGCATCACGGGCACGGTCGACAAGGAGACGTGAGATGACGGGAATCTGTGCGGAGCGCGTGGTCGTCGTCACCGGCGGCGGACGAGGACTGGGGCGCGCGCACGCCCTCGCCTTCGCCGCCGAGGGTGCCCGGGTCGTCGTCAACGACCTGGGGGCGGGCCTGGACGGAGCGGGCGCATCAACGGGCCCGGCGCAGGAGGTCGTCGACGAGATCAGGGCGTCGGGCGGCGAGGCGGTGGCGCACAGCGGGGACGTCGCAACCGGCGAGGGCGCCGCCTCGCTCGTCTCCGCCGCGCTGGAGTCCTGGGGCCGGCTCGACACCCTCGTCAACAACGCGGGCTTCCTGCGCGACCGCATGCTCGTCAACCTCGACGAGGGCGACTGGGACGCCGTGATGCGGGTGCACGGACGGGGGCACTTCCTGCCGCTCAAGCATGCCGCCGCACACTGGCGCGCCGAAGCCAAGGGCGGACGACCGGTGGCGGCGCGTATCGTCAACACCACGTCCGGTGCGGGGCTGTTGGGCAGCGTCGGGCAGGGCAACTACGCGGCGGCCAAGGCCGCGATCATCGGTCTGACGCTGGTCGCGGCGGCCGAGCTGGGCCGGTACGGGGTCCAGGTCAACGCCATCGCCCCGGCGGCCCGCACCAGGATGACCGAGGAGACGTTCGCCGGGCTCACCGCCCTGCCCGAGGACGTGTCCCCCCTCGTCGTCTGGCTGGGTTCCGCCGCCAGTGCGGGGGTCACCGGCCGGGTCTTCGAGGCCGAGGCCGGACGGATCACCGTCATGGAGGGCTGGCGGCCGGGTCCGACGGCCGACAAGGGGGCCCGCTGGCGGCCGTCGGAGGCGGGTGAAGCGGTACGGAAACTGCTGGCGGACGCCGAGATTCCGCAGCCCGTCCACGGTGCCCGGTGACCGGTTCTCAGGCGGTCCCCACATCTTCGTGTCCACGAATCCATCCAGGTTAATTCGCAGAGAACAGCGAGGAGTTCGCCTTGACGCGTGCATGTCTACGCGCGTCATGATGGCCGACATGCGAATCCCCCCACGAATCGCCACGCTCGGCGCAGTCGCCGCTCTTGCCTCGACCCTCCTCATCGGCGGTCAGGCCACGGCCACCACCTCCACCCTCACGGCTGCCCCCACAGCAGCCGCCGCGGTCGGTGACATCTGCTACTCCGACCTTCCGTCCCAGGCCCACGACACGCTCGAACTCATCGACGCGGGTGGGCCGTTCCCCTACCCGCAGGACGGCACGGTCTTCCAGAACCGGGAAGGCATCCTGCCGTCGCACTCGATCGGCTACTACCACGAGTACACCGTCAAGACGCCGGGCTCCTCCAACCGCGGCGCACGCCGCATCGTCACGGGCGAGGCATCGCAGGAGGACTACTACACCGCCGACCACTACGCCTCGTTCGACCTCGTCGACCACGGCTGCTGACCGGCTATCCTCCGCCCCGTGACCAAGACCTATGTGATCGACGGGGCGGAGGTCACCGGCCTGGACAGCTTCTGGCGGGTGATCGGTGAAGCCGTGAACGGGCCGGAGGGGTACTTCGGCCGCAACCTCGACGCCTTCGCCGACTGCCTCAGCGGCGGGATGGGCACGCCCGACGACGGGGACTACGTCATCGAATGGCGCGACCACGAGAGTTCCCGCCGGGCCCTCGGACACCCGGAGACGGCGCGTCAGCTGGAGCTGCGGCTCGCCCGGTGCCATCCGTCGAACAAGGCGGCCGTCGCGGAGGACCTGGAGCGCGCCAGGGCCGGCGAGGGCCCGACCGTCTTCGACGACCTGGTCGGCATCATCGAGGAACGGGCGCCGGGAGTGCTGCGGCTGCTCTGACTTCACGCGTCGGCGTATCCGCGAGGCCCGTGCCGTGGGGCCTTGACGCCGGCGGTCGGTCTCCTGCGTTCAGCGCATGCGGGGGCCGTCCCGTGAGAGTCCAACGTCAGCGGTCGGTCTCCCGCGTCGGCGCGTCCGTGCGAGCGCTCCGTGGGGCTCCCGCGGCAGCGGTGTTCTCCCGGCGTCAGCGCACGCGCGGGACCGTGCCCTCCAGCCGGCGCCGGACCGTTTCGTCCTGGATCAGCTGCACCGCCTCTGCCGCTGCCTCGTGCGCGTAGCCGTCCGGGTCCCCGTCCGCCAGGATCCGTGCCAGTACCGGGAAGGCCCGCGGGTCCTGACGCCTCGCCAGCCCCTGCGCCGCCTCCGCCGCGGTGTCCGGGTCGGGGTCCTCCAGCCGGGCCGCCAGCGCCTCGCGGATCTCCGCCGTGTCACCGCCCAGGTGCGCCAGCGCGGTGGTCGCCCAGTCCCTGACCTGCTCGTCCGTGTCACGGCTGAGGGCGATCAGTGTCTCGGTGCCCTCCCGGTGGCCGTCCGGCACCAGGCCGAACAGCGACAGCGCCACGTCGTGGCGCACGGCCGCGTCCGGATGTCCCGCGTGGCGCAGGATCTCCGGCAGGGCGGCCGGGTCCCCGTGGTGGCCGAGCCCGAGGACGGCGGCCCGGATCAGCTCCTCGTCCCTCGCCTCGCGGGCCAGTTCGCGCAACAGCGGGAGCGCCCGCGCGGCGAAGGGTTGGTGCGGCGCGGTAACGGCCCTCCCCGGGGCGTCCGTACCCGCACCCGCACCCGCACCCGCACCCGCACCCGCACCCGCACCCGCACCCGCACCCGTACCCGCGTCCGTACCCGCACCCGCGTTCGCACCCGCACCTGCGTCCGAACCCCCACCCGAACCCGCACCCGCGTCCGAACCCGCACCCGCGTCCGAACCCGAACCCGCACCCGCGTTCGCACCCGCACCAACGTCCGGGCCCGCCGGGCCCGGCTGCGCCAGCACCTCCGCCGCGAACGCCTGCCGCAGCGGATCGTCGCTCGCGCACCACGCGGCCGCCACCTGGAACGTCTCCTCGTCGCCGCGCCTCCACAGCGCCAGCACCGCTTCCACCCAGTCGTCCTGGTCCCGGTCCCCGCAGCGCAGCGCGCGCTCCGCCAGCGTCGCGTACGGCGTCCGGATCCCCAGATCCTCCTCCAGGAGGGTCGCGATCGCCGCATGGCCCGTCTGCTGCTCGTTGCCCGCGACCGGCTTCCCGTCGCGCAGCACCTCGACCACGACCGTCACCCCGCCGTCCTCCTCGACACGGCGCGCGACCGTCTGCACCCCCTCGCCGTACGCCTCCAGCAGCCCGGCGCGCAGCTCCTTCTCGACATCACGCGCCAGCCAGGCGCGGGCCTCGTCGAGTGCCGCCTGCCGTGCGCCCGCGCCGTGCCGCAGCAGCGCCCTGACGGTACGGGGCGAGCCCCGGCGCGCGGCCAGGACCAGCGGGGGCTCGCCCCCCGGCGACGGCAGATCGGGGTCGGCGCCGTGGTCGAGCAGCGCTTCGGCCGTCGCTGCGTGCCCCAACTGCACGGCCCAGGTCATGGCGGTGAACCCGAAGGCCTCCGCGGTGTCCGGCCGGGCGCCGGCGGCGAGCAGTGCCAGCACCACGTCCGTGTGGCCGCCGACCGCGGCTCCGCACAGCGGCAGGTCCCCGCCCTCGTGTCCGCTGAGCCGCTCGGGATCGGCGCCGGCCGCCAGCAGCAGCCGTACGATGCCCAACTCGTCGCTCACGGCCGCCCGGTACAGCGGCGTCTGCCCGTCCTCGTCGGCCGCGTCGGCGGGAACTCCCGCCCGCAGCAGCCGTACGACGGCGTCCTCCGCGCCCTCGCACACGGCGTCGAAGAGCTGCTGGACGGGTGCTGCCGGTTCGTACGTCATCCTTCGAGCCTACGGAGAACCCGTCAGGTGTCGCATTCCAGAATCGTCCGGCACAGACCGCACCGGGCGCGCACCCGGCCGCGTACCGGGATCCGGATCCGCTGGTGACAGGTGGGGCACGAGAACGAGACGCGCAGGCCGTCGGGCCCCTGCTCGAAGGCGTACCCGGTCGCGCCGGACTGCGTGTGCGGGGTCTGTCCGGCGTGCTCCCGCGCGTACCGCCGGTCCTTGGCGTAGCGGTGGCGGCCCGTCCATCCGGCGGTGGTCAGCGGCGGCTGCTGCGCGTCGCGCAGCGCCTGCGCCTTCCCCTTGGTATATGCCGTATAGCCCTGCGGGCTGGTGAACCACGGTGAGGGGTCCTCGTCGAAGAGGAGCGACCGCTTGGCGAGGACATAGCCGAACTCCTCGGGCGTGAGGTATCCGAGTTTCTGACTGGAGACGCTGTCCTCGCGGAACGCGTCGAGCAGCAGCCAGCCCGCGCCGAGATAGGTGGTGGCGGTGTCGGTGAGGATCTCGTTGTCACGAGTGCCGGGGAAGGAGAGACCGATCCGGTGGAGCAGGACATGCATGATCTCGTGGGCGAGGGCCGCGCCGATGTCCCGGCGATGCGTACGGAACCGGTCGTTGAGCTCGATGAAGTATTCGGGTCCGGCCGTCAGTTCGACGCTCGCCGCATGGGTCATCTCGCGGAAGCTGACGATCATCCGGGCGTCCGGCAGTCGCAGGTGATGCACCAGGGCCCGGGCGACACGCTGCGCGCCCAGATGGAGGTCGTCCTGATCGGCGAAGGCCACGTCGGCCGGCAGGACGCTCGGGGCGTAGGAGAGCACGCTCTCGGACGAGAGCCGTCGGTGCAGCGCGGTGATCGCCGCCCGCACGGTGTCCAGGTGCGGATAGCCGTGTACGACCTCGCTGTCCTTCGCCACCACGTCCCGTACCCCCCATGCACGATGGTCGGCCGGGATCAACTCTACGGGGAACGGGCGGTGAATCCGCGCTGGTGGCGTGGCTGAAAACTGCTCCTTGTGGCGCACCTGACACACTCCCCATAATCCGGATCACGTCTTGTCGGGCCCATGTCAGTTGCGTGCCGCGGCTGCCTGGATCCGGTGCCGACGTCAGTCTGAACCCCCCACGAAAGGCAGTCCGTTGAAGCAGCTTCTCCGCATGGTCAAGAGATGCGCCGCCGCCGGCGCTGTCGTGCTGGCCGCTGTCAGCCTTCAGCCCTCATCGGCCTCGGCCGCGCAGCCGCCCGTCGTCGGCGGTACCCGCGCCGCCCAGGGCGAGTTCCCCTTCATGGTCCGGCTCTCCATGGGCTGTGGCGGCGCTCTGTACACCCAGCAGATCGTCCTCACGGCCGCGCACTGTGTCTCCGGCTCCGGCAACAACACCAGCATCACCGCCACCGCCGGCGTCGTAGATCTGCAGAGCGCCTCCGCCATCAAGGTCAAGTCCACCAAGGTCCTCCAGGCCCCCGGCTACAACGGCACGGGCAAGGACTGGGCGCTGATCAAGCTGGCCAAGCCGATCAATCTCCCCACACTGAAGATCGCCGACACGACGGCGTACAACAACGGCACCTTCACGGTCGCCGGCTGGGGTGCGGCCCGTGAGGGCGGGGCTCAGCAGCGCTACCTGCTCAAGGCGCAGGTGCCGTTCGTCTCGGACGCCTCCTGCAAGCAGTCCTACCCGAGCCTCGTCGCCGGTGAGGAGATCTGCGCCGGACTCCCGCAGGGCGGCGTCGACACCTGCCAGGGCGACTCCGGTGGCCCGATGTTCCGCAAGGACAACAACAACGCCTGGATCCAGGTCGGCATCGTGAGCTGGGGCGAGGGCTGCGCACGGCCCAACTACCCCGGTGTCTACACCGAGGTGTCCACCTTCGCTGCCGCCATCAAGTCCGCGGCCGCCACGCTGTAGCTCCGAGAGCGACCGAGAGCGACCGAGAACAACCGAGAACAACGAGAACAACCGGGTCGGTTCGGCCGGGTCCGCCACGGACCCGGCCGGCCGCAGCAGTATCCCGCGAAGCAGGGGCAGGTGCCGGACACTTCAGTCCAACACCTGCCCCTCCTTTGTCCATGGGCGCGTTCCTCCCTCCCGGCGCAGATTGACGTGCACGGAACACCCGTCACGAGGAGGAACGAGCGTGGACGCACAAAACCGCGGGCCCAGCCGCAGAACCGTCGTGGCCGCCACCGCCCTGGCCGGCGTCGGTGCGGCCGTCGCGGGGCAGGGAACCGCGCTCGCCGCCGCCGGGCCCGTCACGACCGCCCCCGAGACGGTCCTGCGCTCGCGCGAACTCGACGTCCTCGTCGACCGCGGCTTCCCCCGGATCGTGTCGTACACCGACCGCGCAACGGGCGCGAAGCTGTACGGGCAGCAGCGGAGCGTCACCTCCGTGCTGATCGACTCCGTGGCCCGTACGCCGCAGGTCACCGTCCGGGTCCGCCGCGACCGCATCGCCTACACCCTCGCCTTCGGCCCCGCCGGCGGCGACCGGTCCACCGAGAAGGACCCGGTCACCGAGATCGACGTCGAGATCCGGGTGGACGGCCGCACGGTCGACTGGCGGGTCACCCGCATCGCCGACACCGAGGAACTGCGCGTCGGCACCCTGGAGATCCCGGACCTCGCGCTCCTCGCGGTACGCAGCGACCAGCCCGGCGCGACGCTGTACGCCGCCCGTATCGCGCTGGACAAGGCCGGCAGCGGCGACACGCTGGTCACTCTCACCCCGGACACGCCCGCCGAGGCGAGTCCGACGGGCTGCGCCTACGCCGTCGTCGCGCACGACCGGCTCGGCGGCGCCGTGGAGACCAACACCGTCTACGACAACCCCGCCGCCACCCCGGGTGCCACCTGGGACAACGGCCGGCTCTGGCGGCAGACGACCGTGACGGACGGCCTGGCCACCGCGCACCTCGTCCCGGGGCAGTGGACGCACCGCGCGGCCACCGCACCCGTCGACGCCGTGGAATCCCTCCCGTACGCCATCGTCGTGATCACCGGCGACCGCAACGGCGACGGTGTCGTCGACTGGCAGGACGCCGCCATCGCCTTCCGCGACATCATGATCGACCCGCTCGGCGCCGACGAGCAGCATCTACGTGTCGTCCCGCACATCCCCTTCAACTTCGCCTCGCAGGCGACCAATCCGTTTCTGGCCACCCTCGACCACGTGAAGCGGATCTCGCTGGCGACGGACGGACTGCGCCAGTACACGCTGCTGAAGGGCTACCAGTCGGAGGGCCACGACTCGGCCCACCCCGACTACGCGGGCAACCACAACCGTCGCGCCGGCGGACTCACCGACCTCAACACCCTGGTGCGACAGGGCAGGAAGTGGAACAGCGACTTCGGTGTGCACGTCAACGCCACCGAGTCCTACCCCGTCGCGAACGCCTTCTCCGAGACCCTGGTCGACAAGACGAACGAACAGTGGGACTGGCTCGACCAGTCGTACCGCATCGACCAGCGGCGGGATCTGGTCTCCGGCGACATCGTCCGCCGCTTCGCCGATCTGCGGGCCGAGACCGACCCCGCCCTCACCACGCTCTACATCGACGTCTTCCGGGAGTCCGGCTGGACCTCCGACCGTCTGCAGCGCGCCCTGCGCGAACAGGGCTGGCTCATCACCACCGAATGGGGCCACGGCCTGGAACGCGCGGCGCTCTGGTCGCACTGGGCGACCGAGACCGACTACGGTCCCGACACCTCACGCGGCGTCAACTCACGGCTCATCCGCTTCATCCGCAACCACCAGAAGGACGTCTTCGCCGACAAGTGGCCCACCCTGCTGGGCATCCCGCGCACCGGCAACTTCGAGGGCTGGGTGGGCAAGACGGACTGGAACGTCTTCTACGAGCTGATCTGGACCGAGTCCCTGCCCGCCAAGTACCTCCAGGCCCATCCGATCAAGCGCTGGACCGATCACGAGATCACCTTCTTCGGGCCGAGCACCGTCTCCGACGAGGGCGGCACCCGCCGCATCGTCACCGACGGCCGCGTGGTCTACGACGGCGGCACCTATCTGCTGCCGTGGGAGCCGCGTCTGGCCACCGATCCCGCGAAGCTGTACCACTACAACCCCCGGGGCGGCACAACCAGTTGGCGGCTTCCGCGCGGCTGGTCCGGTGCCGCGCGGGTGCAGCTCTACCGGCTCACCGACCAGGGCCGGGTGCACGAGGCCGAACTGCCCGTACGCTCCGGCCACATCACCGTCGACGCCGAGGCCGGACAGCCGTACGTCGTCCACCGCACCCGGGTCCGGGCGAACGGCGACCCCGGCTGGGGCGAGGGGACACCCGTGCACGACCCCGGCTTCCACGCCGGCACCCTCGACGGCTGGACGGTGAAGGGCCCCGCCTCCGTCGTGCTCAGCCCGCTCGGTGATCACGAACTGGTCATCGGCGCGGGCGCCGCCGCCTCCGCAGGACAGCGGCTCGCGCGGCTCACGCCCGGGACGTACGCCGCCTCCGTGCAGGTCGAGGTGGGCGAGCGGGCGGGGGAGCGGCGCAGGGCGAGCCTGGAGGTCCGCACCGCCGACGGCGTCACGGCCGCCAACTGGACGGACATCTCGACCGCCGGCAACCACGTCGCCGCCGACCGCAAGCACGGCAGCCGCTTCCAGCGGATGTTCACCCACTTCACCGTCCCCCAGGGCGGCGGTCCGGTCACCCTCACGCTGCGCGCCGAGGCGGGCGAGCCGCGGGTCCGCTTCGACAACGTCCGCGTCGTCGCGGCGCCCCGGACGGCGAAGCCGGGCACCATCGCCTACGAGGACTTCCAGCATGTACCGCAGGGCTGGGGCGTGTTCGTGAAGGGCGACGCGGGCGGCGCGACCGACCCGCGGACCCATATCGCCCAGCGGCACGCGCCGTTCACCCAGCGCGGCTGGAACGGCAAGGCCATCGACGACGTCATCGACGGGGCGGAATCGCTCAAGTCCCGTGGCGAGAACGGCGGTCTGGTCTACCGGACCGTGCAGCACACCGTCCGGTTCCGGCCCGGCACCCGCTACCGCGTCTCGTTCCGCTACGAGAACGAGAAAGCGGGCCAGTACGCCTGGGTCACGGGCGCCGACGACCGCGAACTCGCCCGCGTGCCGCTGCCGGTGGCGACGGACCCGGTGTCCTACGCGTACGAGTTCACCGCTCCCGGAGACGCGGGGGAGACCTGGGTGGGCCTGCGGAAGGTCGGTGACGACGGCACGGCGGAGTTCGTGCTCGACACCTTCGAGGTACGGGAGGCGGGGCCGGGGGCACCCTGAATCCCGCTGGTGGGGCGGTGATCACCACCCTTACCATCCGACGATGACGACTCCGGCCGACGAAGCGCCCCGGAAGGCCCCGAGCCGGGACGAGAGCGGGGCGGCCCGCCGCATCGACCCGCTGGTGTGCGCGCCGTCCGTCCTCGCCCGGCTCATCGGGCACCCCGACCCGCACACCAGCCACCTGGGCCTGGTGCTGATGCGGGAGCGGGTGACCTCGGCCCGGTGGGACGAGGAGCCGGAGGGAGCCGAACTCGCGGGGCTGCTGCCCGCGTTCGTGGCGGCCCCGCCGGGAGCGGCACTCGTACAGGCGGAACTGTACGGACGGCTCGGACACCACGTCCCCGGGCGGAGACGGCCCGCCTGGCGGACGGCGGAGCTGCCGACGCCCGTACGCATCGCCTGGCTACGGGCCGAGCTGCTGTACCGTCCGCAGGCCGTACGCACGCAGCCGCGGGACGAGTTGCTCTATCAGGCGCTGCGGGAGACGCGTGCACTCGAGCACACAGGCCCGAACGGCTGGTCACCGAACTGGCTGAAACCGACGACCCCGTGGTGCAGGGCGAGGCGCTGCGTCTGCTCCGCGAAGGGCTGCACGCCGGACTGCTGAGGCCGTCGCTGGTGCGCGCCCGGCTGGCCGCCCTGCTCGGCGGGAGCGGCGCCGGCGTCGTGGCCGGGGCGCTGAGCGAACTCGCCGAGCCGTGGGCGGCGCTCGAACCGTTCCCGCTGCCGCGCCTCGCGCCGTTCCTCACCCCCGTATCGTCCCCGGCCCGGCCCGAGGTGGCCACCGCCGCACTCGCCGCAGCGGCCCGGCACGGACACGCGGACCTGCTGCGCCAGGTCGCCGAGGACGCCGGCCTGCCGCCCGCACTGCGGCAACGGAGCCTGGAACTCCTCGGGGACCCGGCAGGACGCGACGACATCGGAGCACTGACGGCGCTCGCCGGAACAGACCCCCTGCTGCTCGGCGGACCGGTCATGACCTGTCTGGGCACCCTGCACCGGCGCGGACACTTCGCGCAGGACGAGGACGTCCCCGCCGTCGTCGCTCTCGCGCTCGCCGACCACTCCATTCCGGCCGACGAGGTCGCGACGGTCCTCTTCACCTGCCGCCGGGCGGTGCTCCGCGAGCTGACGAAGACCGCGCCCGACGACCGGAGCCGGCGACGGCTCGATCTGCTGGTCGCGCTGGCCGCCCAGGGGGCGGGGGATCTGCCGGTCGGTGAGGCCGTCATCCGCCAACTGCCGCTCGCCGCCAGGCCGGAGCCGTACCTCGACGCGATCCGCGCACTGCGGCATACGGACGCGGAAGAGACGGTGCTCGGTCTCCTGCCATCCGTGCCCGAGGCCGCCCTGCACACGCTGGAGGCCATCGGCGGCCCGCGGACGGTGGCGGTCTCGCCCGTGGACTCGGGCTGGCGGAGCCGGCGCGCGAGGGCCGGCGGCCGGGCCGCAGGGGGACGGGGACGCGGGTGTCGTCGTGCCCCATCTCCGCGCCGTACGTCACCACGCCCTGGAGGTGCTGTGGCTGCTCAACGAGGATCCGGACCTGCGGCGCCGCATCCTCGGACGGCTCGATCCCACCGATCTGCCCGACCGTGTCGCGGCGGACCTCGGCGGGCCCGACGACCGCGAACTGGCGCTCCTCGGCTCCCGTCTCGACCCCGGCCTTCCCGTGGCGGCGCTGTGCCGGCTGGCCGCCAACGGCAATGCCGCGACCCTGCCCGTCCTCACGGACCTGCTGCTGCGCATCGTCACGGAGGTGGCGGACGCGCGAGACCCGGACGCGCGAGACCCGGACGCGCGAGACCCGGACGGCGGCCCGCCGCCCGCGCCGAACTGCCCGCCCTGGCGCGTACCGGTTCCCCGGACGAGCTACGCCGGGCCCTCCTGCGGCTGATCGAGGAACACAAAGGCCCGGCCGCCGGAAAACACCCCGTTCCGTCCGAGGAACCCACCGAGGAGGACCGCGGACTGCGGGAGGTGATCGGCGCACTGCTGGAGCACCCCCGCACCAAGGTCCGTCTCCAGGCCTACCGGACCTCGCGGGCGGTCTTCGACCGCGAGACCCATCTCGGACAGGTGTCGGTCCTGCTGCACGACCCGCAGCCGGACGTACGGCGCATGGCGATCCGGGCCGTGTGCCATGCGCGCTGGACGTCCGCGATCCCGGTGGTGACCGGACTGCTCGAACACCCGCATCCCGTCGTCCGCACGGCTGCCGCCGACGGGCTCACCCTGTGGGGCACCCCCGCCGTCCCCGCCCTCCGGCACGCCCTGGACCACGCACGCCCCGACCGACGCTCCGTCTACCAGGACGTTCTAGACCGCATCACCGGCCAGGACGTCACACCGGGCTGAACGACCCGGCGGGCGCTCCCGCCCCCTCCAGCTCCAGCACCCACACCTCGTTCGCCCCCGCCCGCAGCACCGGCCCGGGGACGAAGAGCGAGTGCTGCGGCCCCGCGGCCCAGTAGCGGCCGAGGCAGAAGCCGTTCACCCACACGAACCCCCGTGTCCAGCCCGGGAGTGCGAAACGCGCGTCCCCCTCGTGATCGACGAAGGCCGAGCCACGGTACAGACCCGCGGCACCCGCCTCGGCCGCCCGGAACGGCACCTTCGCGACCGCGGCGGCACCGAACGCGTCCAGCCGCAGCCCGCACGCCCGCACCCCGTGCAGATACTGGCGCTCGTGCAGCACCCCGCCGGTGATCCCCTTCGGCTCGCCCGTCCGCGGCCCGTAGTTGACCCGCCCCAGCGACTCCACCCACAGGTCCACGTCAGCGGGCCCCGCCACCGGCGCCGCCAGCGCCTCGTCCTCCCCGCCCAGCACCCCCGCCGGGGCCCCGTCGACGTGCACGACGGCCCGGTCACGCAGCCCCGCCACGCGCAGCGGGTACGGCCGGCGGGGCCCCGGAATCCGTACGCGGTAGCGGACCAGGCCGCGGTCCACGCCCAGTTCCTCGAAGGTGGGCGGCACGGGACCCTCGCTCTCCTCGTCGCCGAGCACCTCCAGGACGTCACCGAGCGGCGCCCAGCCGTCGAACTCCGCTACCACCGCGGCGCCCAGTACGGCGGGATCCGGCGGCACATCGGGCAACGGGCCGTCCCCGTAAGGCTCCAGGACCTCGCGGAACCGCCAGAACTTCTCCGTGGGACGGCCCGTCTCGTCGATCGGGGCGTCGTAGTCGTAGGAGGTGACGGTCGGTTCGAGCACCTGGTCCTGGAGTTCGCCCGAGCGATTCGCCCCCGCCCAGCCGGCGAAGCTCGTACCGCCGTGCGCCATGTACACATTGACCGAGGCCCCCGCGTCCAGGATCTCCCGCAGCGCCCCGGCCGCATCCGCCGGATCGCGTACGCAGTGGTCCTCGCCCCAGTGGTCGAACCAGCCGCACCAGAACTCCATGCACATCAGCGGTCCGCCGGGGCGGTGACGGCGCAGGGTCGCGAAGGCCTCGCGTGCCCTGGACCCGAAGTTCACCGTCGCGAGCACACCCGGCACCGAGCCGCCGGTGAGCATGTGGTCCTCGGGCCCGTCGGACGTGAACAACGGCACGGTCACCCCGCAGCCCCCGAGCAGGTCCACGAGATGGCGCAGATAGCCGCGGTCGGTGCCGTAACTGCCGTACTCGTTCTCGGCCTGCACCATGATCACCGGGCCGCCGCGGTCCGCCTGCCGCGCCACGACCTGCGGAAGCAGCCGGGTGAACCAGCGCTCCACATGCCCCAGATACTCGGCGTCGTCGGTGCGCACCCGCCGGCCGAGGCGACCCGTCAGCCAGTGCGGCAGCCCGCCGTTCTCCCACTCGGCACAGATGTACGGCCCCGGCCGCACGATCGCCCACAGTCCCGCCCGGTGCGCCGCGTCCAGGAACCGTCCCAGCGCCTCCGGGTCGGCATAGCGGCCCGGCGCCGGCTCGTGGAGGTTCCACGGGACGTACGTCTCCACACAGTTGAGGCCCATCGCCCGCAGCATCGCCAGCCGGTGGTCCCAGTGCCCCTCGTGCACCCGGAAGTAGTGGAGCGCTCCCGACAGCAGCCGCACCGGCCGCCCGTCCAGCAGAAAATCCTCGTCACCGACCGTGAACTCCGTCACGTCCCACCCCTCGCCCGATCACCCCGCCCGGCTCACCATCGCCCCCTGGCGGCGAAGGAATCCATGGACAAAGATCGGCGCTGGTTGGACGCACGCGCAGGCTGATGGCGGCCAGGGAGAGGACGAAAGCGGATGTACCACACCTGGATGCGCTATTTCACGCCCGGCGACGTGCACCAGCGGCTCGGCCTGGTCTGCCTCGGCGTCGGACTCCAGCACGGCCTGCTGCCCACCGTCGGGCCCCGCACCCTGGACCACCACGTGGCCGTCGTGATCAGCGCGGGCAGCGGCTGGTTCCGCGAACCGGACGGACAGCGCACGGCCGTCACCGCGCCCGCCCTGCTGTGGCTCACACCCGGAGTGCCCCACCACTACGGCCCCGACCCGGCGGGCGGCTGGGACGAGAGCTTCGTCGACTTCTCCGGCCCCGCCACCGCCACCTACACCGAACTCGGCTACATCGAACCCGACCGGCCGGTCGTTCCGCTCTGCGACACCGCCGCCCCGCGCGCCGCCGTGGGTCGCATCGCCCGGGCCGCCCGCCGCGGCAATCCGCTCCTGGAGGTCGAGACCGGCGCCGCCGTGCACGAACTCCTCGTCGCCCTGCGCCGCGCCCGCGCCGACACCAACGCCGAGGGCGACCCCGTACTCGGCGCGCTCGCCCGCGACGCTTTCCAGCCGCTGTCGGTCGCCGAGCACGCGGCCCGCCACGGCATGACCCCCGCGGAGCTGCGCGCCGCCGTGCGCCGGGGCGCCGGGTGCAGCCCCAAGGACTACCTCCTCGGCATCCGGCTGGGCCGGGCCAAGGAACTGCTCGTGGCGACCGAACTCCCCGTCGCCGCCGTCGCCCGCCGCGTCGGCTACGAGGACCCGGCCTACTTCTCCCGGCTGTTCACCCGACGTGTCGGAGCCGCGCCCGTCCGCTTCCGCGCCCAGCAGGGACGCGCCGTCCCGGGCGGCTGGAGCAACCGCGTCCCGGACCCCGAACACCCCCCGACGATCTCCACGTGATCGTCGTAAGCTCGCTGACCATGACCACCAGGGACATCGACGAGAACGTGCGGGCCGAGCTCAACCGTCTGCGCGAGAGCATCGACAACATCGACGCGGCCGTCGTCCACATGCTCGCCGAACGCTTCAAGTGCACCCAGCAGGTGGGCCGGCTCAAGGCCCAGCACCATCTGCCGCCCGCCGACCCGGACCGTGAGGCCCGCCAGATCGAGCGGCTGCGCCAGCTCGCGGAGAGCGCCAGGCTGGACCCCGCGTTCGCCGAGAAGCTGCTGAACTTCATCATCGCCGAGGTGATCCGCCACCACGAGACGATCGCCGCCGACCCGGACGCGGCGCCGTGCGGATGACCTGAGACGACCGCCACCGACCCGGACGCGGCGCCGCGCGGACGCCCCCGGGGCAGGCGCCACCCACGGGGATGTCGCGCCGCGCGGATGACCTGAGACGGGCGCCACCGACCCGGATGCCGCGCCGCGCAGACGTCCTGAGACAGGCGCGGCGCCCCCGACGCCGTACCGCGGAGAGACCACCGGAGGATTGCGCATCGCGCGGGGCGTGCGCTCTCAGCGCAACCGATACCCCGTGTGCGGGAGCGGACCCATCAGGCAGCATGGCCCCCATGTCCGTCCTGACGCGCGACGAAGCGCAGACCCGTGCCCAGTTCCTCGACGTCCACCGGTACACGATCGACCTCGATCTGACCACCGGGGAGGAGACCTTCGACTCCCGTACCGTCATCCACTTCACCGCGCGGGCGGACGGGGACACCTTCGTCGAGATCAAGCCGGACGTGCTGCGCTCCGTCACCCTGGACGGGCAGCCGATCGACCCCGAGACGCTCACCGGCAACCGGCTCGCGCTGCGCGGCCTGAGCGCCGGCGAGCACGAGCTGAACATCGACGCGAGCATGCGCTACTCCCGCACCGGTGAGGGCATGCACCGCTTCACCGACCCCACCGACGGCGAGACCTACGTCTACACCCAGCTGTTCATGGAGGACGTCCAGCGCGTCTTCCCGGCCTTCGACCAGCCCGACCTCAAGGCCGTCTTCGACATGTCCGTCACCGCGCCCGCCGGCTGGAAGGTCCTCGGCAACTCCATCGCCACCGACCTCGGCGACGGACGCTGGACCTGCGCCCCCACCCCGCCGCTGGCCACCTACTTCGTCGCCGTCGCCGCGGGCCCCTGGCACTCCGTCCTGACCGAGCACGCGGGACTGCCCTTCGGCATACACTGCCGGCGTTCGCTCGCCCCCTACCTGGACGCGGACGCCGACGAGATCTTCGAGATCACCCGCCAGTGCTACGACCGGTACCACGAGAAGTTCGAGGAGCCGTACCCCTTCGACTCCTACGACCAGGCCTTCGTGCCCGAGTTCAACGCCGGGGCGATGGAGAACCCGGGACTCGTCACCTTCCGCGACGAGTTCGTCTACCGCTCCGCCGTCACCGAAACCGAGCGGCAGACCCGCGCCATGGTCATCGCCCACGAGATGGCGCACATGTGGTTCGGCGACCTGGTCACCCTGCGCTGGTGGGACGACATCTGGCTGAACGAGTCCTTCGCCGAGTACATGGGCTACCAGACCCTCACCGAGGCCACCCGCTTCACCGACACCTGGGTCGACTTCGGCATCGGCCGCAAGTCCTGGGGCTACGACGCCGACCAGCGGCCCTCCACGCACCCCGTCGCACCCGACCCGGACGCCGTCCCCGACACCGCGTCCGCGATGCTCAACTTCGACGGCATCTCCTACGCCAAGGGCGCGTCCGCGCTGCGCCAGCTGGTGACCTGGATGGGCGAGAAGGACTTCCTCGCCGGCATCAACACCCACTTCACCCGTCACAAGTTCGGCAACGCCACCCTCGCCGACTTCATCGACTCCCTCGCCCAGGCCACCGACCGCGACGTGCACGGCTGGGCCGAGTCCTGGCTGCGGACGACCGGCGTCGACACGCTCACCTCGACCGTGACCGACGCGAACGGCACCTGGTCGCTCGCCGTCGCCCAGGACGGCAACCGCCCGCACCGCATCGCCGTCGGCGCGTACGACGCCGACCCCGTGGACGCGTCCGCCCTCGTCCTGCGCGACCGCTTCGAACTGGACGTCCCGCACAGCGAGAACGGCTCCCGCCCCGGCCGGCGCCCGGCCCTCGTCGTCCTCAACGACGGCGACGCCAGTTACGCCAAAATCCGTCTCGACCCCGCCTCCTGGGACACCGCCGTCCGCTCGCTGTCCGCCGTCCCGGACCCGCTGACCCGCACCGTCGTGTGGAACGCGGCCCGTGACATGGTCCGCGACGGCGACCTCGCCCCGGCCGCCTATCTGGAGGCCGCCCGCGCACACCTGCCGCGCGAGTCGGACCTCGCCGTGGTGCAGGGCGTGCTCGCGTTCGCCGCCACCCAGATCGCCGACCGCCTCTCGCCCGCGGACGAGCGCCCGGCGGCGCTCAGCGCCATCAGGAACATCTGCCGCGACCTGCTGCGCCGCACCGAGGACGGCAGCGACGCCGGACTGCGGCTGACAGCCGTACGCCACTTCATCGACGCGGCCGCCCAGCCCGAGACGATCCAGGAGTGGCTCGCCGACGGCAGCGTGCCCGGCGGACCGGAACTCGACCCGGAGCTGCGCTGGCGCATCCTCTACCGTCTCGCCGTCCTCGGTGAGACGGACGAGAAGGCGATCGCGGCCGAACTGGACCGCGACCCGAGCGCGACGGGCCAGGAGGGCGCGGCCCGCTGCCGCGCCGCGCTGCCCACCCCGGAGGCGAAGGAGGCCGCGTGGGAGGGGCTGTTCATCTCCGACTCGCTCTCCAACTACCTCTTCACCGCCACGGCGCAGGGCTTCTGGCAGCCGGAACAGGCCGACCTGGTACGGGAGTACGTGGCCCGGTACTTCGACGACGCGGTGGCACTGGCCGGCCGCCGCGGCCCGGCGATAGCGGAGGCGGCGGGCCGGTGGGCGTTCCCGCTCCACGCCGTCGACGCACAGACGCTGGAACTGGGTGAACGCTGCCTGCGCGACGCGGACATGATCCCGGCCCTGCGCCGCAAGCTTGCGGACCAGCTGGACGATCTGCGCAGGGCGCTGTCGGTGCAGGAGGGTTAGGGGACAGGCCGGGGGCGCGCTGCGGGGCGCGCCCGCACCCATTGTCCGGTGGCGCGTTGATGCCCGGGGCGAAGCTCCGCCTGATGAACCCAGGTGTGGCGGTGGCGGGTTGGCGCTCGAGTGCGCCCAATCTGCCCCGCAAGCCCCAGCGCCTGGTGGCGGGTCGACGGGTGCGGGTGCCCACGCTGCCCCATAGGGCCTCAGCCCCGCGGGTCCCGGCGAACCCCACCGCCAGGCCACCGGTTGTTACGCACCGCCGCCTCCCGCTGCCCCTCATTCCGGTCGCGGGTGCCGCCCACGCTGCCCCGTTTGGACCCCAGTACCGCGGGTCCCGGCGAACCCCCGCCCCCGCCCCCGCCCCCGGCCGCCGGCCGCACAGCCGCACCCTGCAGACCTCCTCGTCCCGGTCGCGGGTGACCTTCGACGGTCGCGGGTGCCGCCCATGCTGCCCCGCACGCCCCTTCAGACCTACCCGCCCCACCAGCCCCGGTTGACGCGGAGGCGCCGGCCCCAAACACCCGCGCCCGGCCACCGGTTGAACCCCGCCCCGCACCCCGGCGCGCGGACAAGCCGCCGAACACCACCGGCACGCCGCCGGGCGCGGCCCCCCGGCCGCACCCCCGCGCCCTCACCTTCCCCGCGCGCCAATACCCCTTGCCCGTCCCCGTCGTTGAGCATCGTGCGCACCTTCATCCCCCGGGGTGACCAGCCCGGCGACACCCGAAGGACCCTCCATGAGTACGCCGCTTCTCGCGGGAGGAACCACAGGTCCCGACGCCCTGCGACCACTGGTCGACATCGTGCTCGACGCGCTCCGGGACGGTGCCGCGGACCGGGATGGGCCCTTGTCGCCCGGCGGGCCCGGGCCGGTTGCCGCGCGGCTGCGGGAGGCCGCGGGGTCCGTTCTCCCCGAGCAGGGCACCGGCGCCGTGAAGGCGCTGCGCAGCCTCGTACGCGCCCTCACGCACGGCGCCGCCGACCCCGCGGATCCCCTGTGCGCGGCGCATCTGCACACCCCGCCCCTCGCTCTCGCCGTCGCCGCCGATCTCGCCGCCTCCGCGCTCAATCCCTCCATGGACTCCTGGGACCAGGCACCCGCCGCCTCGGAGCTGGAGACCGCCGTCGCCCGCGCACTCGCGCACGAGGTCTATCCCGAGGCGTCCGCCCCCGACGCCCTGTTCACCACCGGCGGCACGGAGTCCAACAGGCTCGGGCTGCTCCTCGCCCGCGAACGGCACGGCGCGGTCCAGGTGATCTGCGGCGCCGCCACCCACCACTCCGTGCACCGGGCCGCCTGGCTGCTCGGACTGCCCGAGCCGGTCGTCGTCCCCGCCGGATCCGGTGTGCTCGACCCCGCCGGTCTCGACGAGGCACTCACCGATCTCCCGGCACCCTGCCTCGTCGTCGCCACCGCCGGCACCACCGACACCGGGCGAATCGATCCTCTGCACGAGATCGCCGACCTCTGCGTGCGCCACGGCGCCGAACTCCACGTCGATGCGGCCTACGGCGGTCCGCTGCTGTTCAGCGACCGGCACCGGGGCCTGCTGGCCGGCCTGGAGCGCGCCGACTCCGTCACATTCGACCTGCACAAACTCGGCTGGCAGCCCGTCGCCGCCGGGGTGTTCGCGGTGTCCGACCGGTCCCGTCTCGGACCGCTCGGCGTCCGGGCCGAGTACCTCAACGCCGACGACGACACCGAGGCCGGACTGCCCGACCTGCTCGACCGTTCGCTGAGCACGACACGGCGGCCCGACGTCCTCAAGGTCGCCGTCACGCTCAAAGCCCTCGGCCGCGCCGGACTCGGCGAACTCGTCGACCGCACCTGCGCCGTCGCCGCTCAGCTCGCGGACCTCGTCGACCAGCACCCCGGCCTGGAGCTCTACGACCGGCCCGCCCTCTCGACAGTGCTGTTCCGGCCCGTCGCGGCCGACGACGAGCAGACCGCGCAGATCCGCCGCCTCCTGCTCACCCAAGGCCGTGCCGTGCTCGGCCGCGCCCGCGCCGACGGCCGCCTCTGGCTCAAAGCCACCCTCCTGAACCCGCACGCCACAACCGGCGACCTGGAAAAACTGCTCGAACTCGTGGAAGGCAGCACCCACAGATGACCGGTACGCCCGCACCCGAACCGTCCCACGACTCCGAGGGGACCTGGGGGGCCACCCAGCCCCTCGACCTCGTGGGCATCGGCATCGGCCCGTTCAACCTGTCCCTCGCGGCCCTCGCCGACGGCGTCCACGGCGGACTCACCACCGCCTTCTACGAACAGCGGCCCTCCTTCAGCTGGCACCCCGGCCTGCTGATCGAGGGCGCCACCCTCCAGGTCCCCTTCCTCGCCGACCTGGTGACCCTCGCCGACCCGGCGAGCCCCTGGAGCTTCCTGAACTATCTGCGCGCCCGCGAGCGGCTGTTCCCCTTCTACTTCGCCGAGAAGTTCCACATCCAGCGTGCCGAGTACGACGCCTACTGCCGCTGGGTCAGCGACAACCTCCCCGGCCTGCACTTCGGCCATCAGATCGACGCCGTCCGCTGGAACCCCGAACGCGCTCTGTTCGAGGTCGACTTCACCCAGCTCGATGCCGACGGCGAGGCCGAGGCACTCGGCCGCAGCTACGCCCGCAGCATCGTCCTCGGCGTCGGCACCGAACCGTACGTCCCCGAACCGCTGCGCCCGCTCACCGAAGCCCCCGCCGTCCCCGTGATCCACTCCGCGGACTACCTCGACCACCGGGAACGGCTGCTGGAGGCCGAACACATCACGATCATCGGCTCCGGACAGTCGGGCGCCGAGGTCTTCCTCGATCTGCTGCGGGCCCGCCCCGCCGGCGCGGAGAAGCTCCACTGGCTGGCCCGCACCGAGGCGTTCGCGCCCATGGAGTACTCCAAACTCGGCCTGGAGCACTTCACCCCCGACTACACCCGCTACTTCCACGCCCTGCCCGAGCAGACCCGCGACCGGCTCGTCCCTCAGCAGTGGCAGCTCCACAAGGGCATCGACAGCGACACCATCGCGGCCATCCACGAGGAGCTCTACCGCCGGACCCTCCACGGCGGCTGGCCCGATGCCGTCCTGACCCCCGGTGTCGGCGTCCGCACCGCGGGCCGGGTCGCCACCACCAAGGTCGAACTCCATCTGGAACACGTCCAGCAGGGCACCCGCTCCCGCCTCACCACCGACGCCGTCGTCCTGGCCACGGGCTACCGCGAGCGTTCCGTCGACCGGATGCTCGCCGGACTGGACCCGTACGTCTCCCGCGACGCCTCCGGCCGGCCGCGCGTCGACGCCGAGTTCAAGCTCGTCCTGGACGAATCGGTGACCGGCTCGGTGTACGTGCAGAACGCCGAGAAGCACAGCCACGGCATCGGCGCGCCCGACCTCGGTCTCGCCGCCTGGCGCAGCGCCGGCATCCTCAACTCCCTGACCGGCAAGGAGCCCTACCCCATGCCCCGGCGCACGGCCTTCACCAGCTTCGGCCTGGAACGCCGGGAGGCGCCCAGGGTCCCCGGGCAGGCGATGGCACTCACGCCCCTCGCCCAGGGAAACTGAACGCCTCCTGTGACGTCCTGTCACGCGGACGCGAGCGGTCAGAAGACCGGAGTGCCCTCACGCGTCAGCTTCCAGCCCACCGACGCGAACTGGGCCGGGTCCACCGTGCCCTTCGCCGTCACCCAGGTGATGATCGTGTTGCGGATCTCCTCCGAGTTCGCCCACAGCTGCTGGGAGCCCGCCACATGCGGGAAGTTGCCGCCGCCGCTCGCCCGGTAGTTGTTCACGGCGAGCACGAACCGCGCGGCCGGGTCGATCGGCTTGCCGTCGAAAGACAGCGCGGCGATCCGCGAACCCGCCGGCTTCGCGATGTCGATCTCGTACGTCAGACCCGAGATCGCGTCGTAGTTGTAGTCCGGCGTGTTGTCGGCGTTCGTCAGCTTGGCCGTGTCCACCGGGCCGCCCGCCGGCGTCTGCACGTAGTACCGCGCCGAGAACTCCAGATAATCCTTCAGCTGCGTGCCCGTGAGCAGCCGCGCCTCCAGGGTGTTCTCGAACGGGTACAGCCCGGCGGCGTCCTTGATGGTCACCTCGCCGGCCGGGATCGCCGCGGTCCGCGAGAAGCAGGACGCCTGCGAGAGCACCGGCAACGCCGCCCACTGACCGCCGGCCAGCGCCGCCTTCACCGTCTCCTGCTGGACGTGATTGATCAGATCGATGATCGGCTCGTCCTTCCACGGCGCATCGGCCGTGGTCATCGCGGTGACGGAGGTGCCGATGACCTGGTTGACGTACGCGACGACCTTCTTGTGCTCGTCACCGAGCAGCCGGGTGATCTCCGGGTCCTCCTCGACGGTGTTCGAGTTCAGCACCTGGGCGCCGACCTTCTCCACCGTCCAGCGGCCCTTGCCCCACACCAGGTCGAAGTCGAACAGGGTGAGCCGCTGGCCCCACTTCAGCGGCTCGGAGAGCACCACCTTCGCACCCGTCTCCTTGTTGGTGACGAAGTACTCGGCGATCTCGGTGTGCGCGTGACCGACGAGGATCGCGTCGATACCGGGCACCTGCTCGGCGACCAGACCGGCCGCGTTCTCGATGTGCGGCAGCTGGTCACCGTAGGACGAGGTGCCGCTGGAGCCCGAGTGGGCGGAGACGATGACGACGTCCGCGCCCATGGAACGCAGCTTCGGCACCCACTTGGCGGCCTGCTCCTCCAGACCCGGGAAGACCATCTTGCCCTGCACATTGGCCTTGTCCCAGATGGCGATACCCGGGTTGGTGAGCCCGAGGACCGCGACCCTGACGTCCCGGCCGCACGGCGTGGACATCCGGTGCATGCTGTACGGCGCGAACGCCGGGCGCAGCGTCTTGGCGTCCAGCGCGTTGGCGCCGAGCAGCGGGAAGCGGCACTGCTCCTCGAACTTGCGCAGCACCGGGATGCCGTAGTTGAACTCGTGGTTGCCGAGCGCCGCCGCGTCGTAGTCGATCGCGTTCATGGCCTGCGCCATGGGGTGCACCGGGCCGCGCCTGGCGGTGATCGGGTCGACCTTGGCGTAGTAGTACGACAGCTGGGTGCCCTGGATGGTGTCACCGGCGTCGATGAGCAGCGTGTTGCGCCGGCCCTTCTCCTCGCGGATCCGGTTCACCAGCGTGGAGATCTTCGCCAGGCCGACATCGTTGTGCGCCTTGTCGTCGAACTCCTTGTCGGTGAAGTAGTCCCAGTTGAAGACATTGCCGTGCAGATCGGTGGTGCCCATGACGGTGAACGAGTACCGCTTCGGCGGACGACCGGAGGCGCGCTCGTCGGCCGCGGCGGGCACGGCGGCACTGCCGGCGACGGCCACTCCGGCCCCGGCGGCGGCGGATCGCTCCAGGAAAGTCCTACGGTTCAGCGGCATTTCGTATCCCTCGTTCTCTCGGACCACAGGCAACAACGCGCGTAGATTCTGGCCCAGGGGCGGTGTCGGGCGACACCCCCCCGCGGGTTGCGATCTGGTGTCCGCCGGACGTACCACCCGGGATGCGAGAGTGTCGGACACGTCCGCCGGCACGACCACGCCGTACGAGGGAGCCACCGTGACCACCGACGCACCGCCCACCGCCGCGCCGTACGGCACCCCCGAGACCCCGCGGGTAGCCGTACGCGGCGAGGCCCGCCTGGAGTTCGACCCCGAGATCGCGCGGATCGGCGTCGCCGTGAGCGCACGCGGCACCGACCGGCGTACCGCACTCGACGACCTCACCCACCGCAACACAGCGGTCCTCGACCTCATCAAGTCCTACGGCGACGCCGTGGAGAAACTGGAGACCGGCGCCTTCTCCATCACCCCCGAACTCACCCGGCACGGCCGCGCCGAACGCATCCGCGCCTACCACGGCCGGGTGCACATCACGGCCGAACTCTCCGACTTCACCGCGCTCGGCGAACTCACCACCCGCCTCGCCGATCTCGAACTCACCCGGGTGGACGGACCCTGGTGGGCGCTGCGCCCCGACTCACCCGCCCACGGCGAAGCCCGCCGACAGGCGGTGCTCGAAGCCGTCCAGCGCGCCCGGGAGTACGCGGAGGCCCTCGGCGCACGACTCGCCGCGCTGGTGGAACTCGCCGACCTCGGAGCCGAGAACGCCGTCGGCTACGGAGTGCCACCGGCCCCGGGCGGAATGCGCATGGCCGCCTACGGAGCGGCCGACAGCGCCGAGATGGCCCCCGCCCTCGACCTCGAACCACAGCGGCAGACGGTCTACGCGCAGGTCAACGCCCGCTTCACCATGACCCCGCCGGTACTGTGACGGCCGGGCGCACCGATCGGCGCAATTGCTCATCGGAGCGCCCCCGCGCACAATTCAACACTTGTCAATAAGCCTTCACGTAAAGGTTGTTGAGTAGTCATGCCCGACCAATTGTCTACCCGTCGGTAAGCTCTAGGCTCGAACCATGCGCCGAGCAAAAATCGTTTGTACTCTGGGGCCCGCCACCGACTCGTACGACCAGATCAAGGCACTGGTCGAAGCCGGAATGGACGTCGCCCGATTCAACCTCAGCCACGGCACCTACGCCGAGCACGAGGAGCGCTATCAGCGCGTACGCAAAGCGTCCGACGAAACGGGCCGCAGCGTCGGTGTCCTCGCCGACCTTCAAGGTCCGAAGATTCGCCTCGGACGCTTCGCCGAAGGTCCCGTACTGCTTGAACGCGGCGACGAATTCGTGATCACCGTCGAGCCGACGGAGGGCGACCGCCACGTCTGCGGCACCACCTACGACGGACTCGCCGCCGATGTCACCACGGGTGAGCGCATCCTCGTCGACGACGGCAAGGTCGCCCTCGAAGTGACGGCGGTCGACGGTCCCCGGGTCACGACCACCGTGATCGAGGGCGGCATGGTCTCCGACCACAAGGGCCTCAACCTCCCCGGCGTCGCCGTCTCCGTCCCCGCCCTGTCCGAGAAGGACATCGACGACCTCCGCTGGGCCCTGCGGATCGGCGCGGACATCATCGCTCTCTCCTTCGTCCGCAGCGGCAAGGACATCGAGGACGTCCACCGCATCATGGAGGAGGAGGGACGCCGGCTCCCGGTCATCGCCAAGGTGGAGAAGCCGCAGGCCGTCGACAACATCGACGACATCGTGGCCGCGTTCGACGGAATTATGGTCGCCCGCGGCGACCTGGGCGTCGAGATGCCGCTGGAGCAGGTGCCGATCGTCCAGAAGCGCGCGATCAAGCTGGCCAAGCGCAACGCGAAGCCCGTCATCGTGGCGACACAGATGCTGGACTCGATGATCGAGAACTCGCGCCCCACCCGCGCCGAGGCCTCCGACGTGGCCAACGCCGTCATCGACGGCACGGACGCCGTGATGCTGTCGGGCGAGACGAGCGTCGGCAAGTACGCGGTCGAGACGGTCCGCACCATGGGCCGCATCGTCGAGGCGGCCGAGGAGGACGTACTCGCCAAGGGCCTTCCGCCGCTGACCGACCGCAACAAGCCCCGCACCCAGGGCGGCGCGGTGGCGCGCGCGGCCGCCGAGATGGGCGACTTCCTGGGCGCCAAGTTCCTGGTCGCGTTCACCCAGTCGGGCGACACGGTCAGGCGACTCTCCCGCTACCGCTCCCCGATCCCCCTGCTGGCCTTCACCCCCGACCCGGCCACCCGCTCCCAGCTCAACCTCACCTGGGGAGTGGAGACCTTCCTCGGCCCGCACGTCGGCTCCACGGACGCGATGGTGGCCCAGGTCGACGAGGAGCTGCTGAAGATCGGCCGCTGCCGGAAGGGCGACATCGTGGTGATCACGGCGGGCTCACCGCCGGGTGTCGCGGGCTCCACGAACCTGGTGCGGGTGCACCACATCGGCGAGGACGACAGCCCGGCGTAGGTGACATGGGCCGGAGTGCGGGCGCGCTGCTCAGTACTTCGGCCCGATGTGGCGGTCCATGAGGGCGACGGATGCCCGGCGGGCGACAGAGATGTTCTGCGCGTCGCGCGACTGGTTCGCGGACTTCCAATCGACGCCGACCCTGTTCAGGGCGTCGGTGAAGAGTCCGACGATGTCGGTCGAGGTGTTGGTGAAGAAGTAGCGGGGGTACTCGTAGCGCTTGCGCTCGCCGTCGACGAGCCGGGTCGTCCAGTTGATGATCCGGCAACCGTCGGAGTGGACGAGCCCGCGTAGGAAGTCCCAGGTGTGCGCGTTCACGATCTCCTGCTGCCAGGGCTCGAGGGCGATCGCGCGCTGGTGCTTCCTGCCGGGGCCGTGCTGGGGGAACAGGCAGGGCCAGTGCTTGCTGTAGGCCGTCACGTACTGGCAGCCCTCGCTCCGCACACGCATCACCTTGTTGCCGGGGCGGACGGCCCGCATGCTCTCGGCGCAGAGATCGATGAGACCGGGCCAGGCATCGGCGCAGGCGATACGGAGGGAGTGCACGCCGGAGCGCAGCGAGCTGATGCAGCCGTCACCGAGGTAGAGCCCCAGGAGGTAGGAGTAGGCGGCAACTTCCGCGGGAGGCCCGGGAATGTCGGCACACCGCGGGCAGCGCGTGCTCTCGCCGGAAGGGGTGGGTCGCAGAAGCCAGGATCGTACGGTCGAGCGGGAAACACCGGTTTCCTTGCTGATGGAGTTCAGGCTTCGGCCCTGCGCAGCGAGTGTCAGCACCCGCCTGCGGCATTCGAGGTCGTACATACGACCGAGTTTGGCCGGGGTGCGGCGCCCTGGTGGCCGATCCGGGAACGGTCACACAATCGGGCTGAGAATCGCGATTCCCGCGTGACCTTGGAAGTGAAGGAAAAGTGCCCCGGGTCGGACTCGAACCGACACTGTATGGGTTTTGAATCCATTGCCTGCTGCCAATTGGGCTACCGGGGCTGGCGCAATCAAAGGTTACCCTCGACCACTGAACCCCCACCCTACCGCAGCTCGGTAGGCTCTTGGGGAGCTGTATCTGCGCCGCACCAAGGAGCCCACGTGACCGCCCCCGACTCTCCCCAGCCCCCCACCGACGACGACGCGTCGCACGTCCCCCCGCTGACCACCCGCGTCGTGATCGCGGAGGACGAGGCCCTCATCCGTCTCGACCTCAAAGAGATGCTGGAGGAAGAGGGCTACGCGGTTGTCGGTGAGGCCGGCGACGGACAGCGCGCGGTCGAGCTCGCCCGGGAGCACCGGCCCGACCTGGTCATCCTCGATGTGAAGATGCCGGTCCTGGACGGCATCTCGGCGGCGGAGAAGATCGCCGAGGAGTCCATCGCGCCGGTGCTGATGCTGACCGCGTTCTCGCAGCGCGACCTCGTGGAGCGGGCCAGGGACGCCGGGGCGATGGCGTACCTGGTGAAGCCGTTCAGCAAGAGCGACGTGGTCCCCGCGATCGAGATGGCGGTGTCCCGCTTCACGGAGCTGAAGGCGCTGGAGAAGGAGGTCGCGGACCTCTCGCAGCGGCTGGAGACGCGCAAGCTGGTGGACCGCGCGAAGAGCGTTCTGCAGACGCAGTACGGCTTGACGGAGCCGGCCGCGTTCCGCTGGATCCAGAAGACCTCGATGGACCGCAGGCTGTCGATGCAGCAGGTGGCGGAGGCGGTCATCGAGGACGCGGAGGAGAAGAAGGCGGCGAAGGGGCAGTAGCCCGCATCGCCCCGTGCCCGCCGTACGAAAGCGCAGGCCATACGGAAGGGCCCGCACCCCCTGATCCTGGGGTGCGGGCCCTTCCGTGCGAGGGTGCGGTGGGTCAGTCCTCGCCGAGGTACGCCTTGCGGACGGACTCGTCGTGCAGCAGGTCCTGCCCCGTGCCGGAGAGCACGATGTTGCCGACCTCCATGACGTGACCCTGGTCGGCGAGCGACAGCGCGGCCTGGGCGTTCTGCTCGACGAGCAGAATCGTGGTGCCCTGTGCCTTGAGCTCGACGATCGTCGCCATGATCTTCTGCATCATGATCGGCGAGAGACCCATGGAGGGCTCGTCGAGCATGAGCAGCTTGGGCCGTGACATCAGCGCGCGTCCCATGGCGAGCATCTGCTGCTCACCGCCGGAGAGGGTTCCCGCGGCCTGTTTACGGCGTTCGCCCAGGATGGGGAAGAGGTCGTAGGCGCGCTGGATGTCCTTGGCGATGCCCTCGGTGTCCTTCCGGAGGAAGGCGCCGAGCCGCAGATTGTCCTCGATGGTCATCCGCGGGAAGATGTGCCGTCCCTCGGGGGAGTGGGCCAGCCCGAGGGAGACGACCTGGTGGGCGGGGACCTTCCGGAGGGACTTCCCGTTGAACTTGATGTGGCCGCTGAGCGGCTTGATGAGACCCGAGAGGGTGCGCAGCGTCGTGGTCTTCCCGGCGCCGTTGGTGCCGATGAGGGTGACGACCTCGCCGGCCTCGACGGAGAACGAGACCCCCTTGACGGCCTCGATCTTGCCGTAGGCGACGCGCAGGTCCTCGACTTCGAGAAGTGCGGTCATCAGTCGTTCTCCTTGCTGGCTGACTCGGCGGAGCCGGATTCCGCCGCTTCGACTTCGGCCACTTCTTCGGCGCCGGGGGCGCCTTCGAAGGGCTCGCCGAGGTAGGCGGCGATCACGCGCTCGTCACCCTGGACCGTCTCGCTGTCGCCCTCGACGAGCTTCTCGCCCTGGACGAGTACGGCGACCCGGTCGCAGAGGTTGAAGATGAAGCGCATGTCGTGCTCGATGACGAGGACGGCGATGCCCATGTCGCGGATGGCGAAGACGAGTTCCTCGGTGGCCCTGGTCTCCTGCGGGTTCATGCCCGCGGTGGGCTCGTCGAGGAGCAGCAGCCCGGGCTCGCTGGCGAGGGCGCGGGCGATCTCCAGTTTCCGCTGCTCACCGTAGGGCAGGTTCCGCGAGAGGTGCTCGGCCTTGGAGGCGAGTCCGACGAACTCCAGGAGTTCCATGGCGCGGGCCCGCGACTTGGCCTCGGCCTTGTGGAAGCCGGGGCCGCGCAGCAGGGCGGACCAGAGGCCCTCCTTGGTGCGGGTGTGGCGTCCGACGAGCACGTTCTCCAGAACGGTCATGTTGGCGAAGAGCCTGATGTTCTGGAAGGTGCGGGCGATGCCGGCCGCGGTGACCTTGAAGGACTTGGCCGGCAGGACAGTGCCCTTGTAGCGGACTTCGCCTTCGGTGGGGATGTAGAGACCGGTCAGGCAGTTGAAGAACGTCGTCTTCCCGGCGCCGTTGGGGCCGATGAGTCCGACGATCTCGCCGCTGTTCACGGTGAGGTCGACCGAGCGCACGGCGGTGAGTCCGCCGAACCTCATGGTGACGCCGCGGGCGTCGAGGACGGTCTCCCCGGGCGTGGTGGCCGGCGAGGTGCCCTTCGTCGTGGTGTCGGTGGTCATGGATCAGACCCCTGTCTTGCTGAGGACTGTGGGCGCGTCCGCGGATTCGTGGAATTCGAGCTGACGGCGCCGGTTCGGGATGAGTCCCTCGGGCCGGAAGCGCATCAGCAGGACGAGCGCCAGACCGAAGGCGAGGAGCTGGAGGTCGCCGAGGAACTGCAGCTTGGCCGGGATGAGGTAGAGCAGTGCGGCGCCGACGAGCGGACCGCTGATCGTTCCCATGCCGCCGAGGACCACCGCGGCGAGCAGGAAGGCCGAGTTCGGCGGGACGACGTGCGCGAACTGGTACTGCTCGGGTGTCACGGTGTAGGTGACGTGGGCCTGGACGGTGCCGGCGAGGCCGGCGAGCGTGGCGCCGAGGGCGAAGGCGATGAGCTTGACCCGGAAGCCGTTGATGCCCATGGCCAGGGCCGCGGTCTCGTCCTCGCGGATGGCGATCCAGGCACGGCCGATGCGCGAGTCACCGCTGCGCCGGAAGACCACCACGACGATGAGGGTGATCAGCAGCATCAGGAAGAAGTAGTTCGCGAACCGGCCGATGGTGACGCCGAGGATGTTGTGCTCGAGCCCGAAGTCGAAGCCGAACATCTGGAGGTTCGGGATCGAAGAGATGCCGTTGGAACCGTTGGTGATGTCCGGTCCGGACGTGCCGTCCAGGTTGTTGACGGTGATGCGGAAGATCTCACCGAAGCCGAGCGTGACGATGGCCAGGTAGTCGCCGCGGAGTCGCAGTGTCGGTGCGCCGATGAGGACACCGAAGACCATCGAGGCGCCGGCGCCGACCAGGACCGCTCCCCAGAAGGGGAAGTGGACGTCGAACGGCGAGGACGGCGAGCCGGAGACCATGGCGGCGGCGTAGGCGCCGACACCGAGGAAGGCGACGTAGCCGAGGTCGAGCAGTCCGGCGAGGCCGACGACGATGTTCAGGCCGAGGGCGACGGTGGCGAAGATCAGGATGTAGACGCCGATCGTCGCGTACTGGTCGTCGGACTGGGTGAAGGGGAACGCGGCGGCGGCGGCGAAGGCTCCCGCCATGGTCACGTTGCGGTGGCGGGAGGTGATCGCCGACAGGCGGACCGTCAGGCCTGCCTTGGCGATCGCCGCGAAGCCGAAGGCTGCGGTGATGAGGAAGCCGACGAACAGCTCGTCGTACTCCGTGCCGATGCCGTAGGTGAAGACGATCAGGCCGACGGACAGGGCCGCGACGATGATCAGGATCTCCACGTAGGAGGGCAGCGTGCGGGCGGGTGCCGTGGTGCCGGTGGCGAACGCCGCCTTGAAGTTGGACCAGTTGTTGCGCAGGCCGGTCTTCGTCTGGTCCCAGGAGGTGTCCTCGGGGTCCACCGGGTCGGGCACGGGGCGCTCGAACGGCAGGGCGAAGGCGCCGATGAGGGCGGTGACGGTGGCTATGCCGACGAGGAAGCCGCCGGGCTCCAGGTTGGCGAGTCCGCCGAGCTGGTAGCTGATCGCGATGAGGGTGTACCAGCCGGTGGCGAAGGCCGCGAGTGCCGCGAGCTTGATCGCGCTGTCCGCCCCCGCGGGGGTCAGCCAGCCGAGGCCCTTGACGCCGTACGACGAGAGGCCGAACAGCGTGGTGAGGGCGCCCGCGATGAGCACGAGCACCTGGAGGCCGCCGGGGTAGCCGTAGACCGTGAGGTTACCGGGGAAGGCAGCGGTCCAGGTCCAGGAGAGGAAGGCCGAGACGACGGTGAGGGCACCGCCGCCCGTCGCCAGCGCGCGGCCTATGTGGGCCGGGATGGAGACGAGGCCACGGGGACCGACGGTGGTGGACTTGATGTCCGGGGTGGTGGTGTTTGTCGTCATCGGTGTCACGCCCTGTCCGCGACGCGCTCGCCGAGAAGACCCTGTGGCCTCACCAGGAGCACGACGATGAGAAGTACGAATGCCCAGACGTCGGCCCAGGACTGGCCGCCGAGCAGTTCCATGCCGGGGATGTCGCTGATGTAGGCCGTGGCCATGGTCTCGGCGAGACCGAGGGCGAGTCCGCCGAGCATGGCGCCGTAGATGTTGCCGATGCCGCCGAGGACGGCGGCGGTGAATGCCTTGAGGCCGAGGATGAAGCCCATACGGAAGTTCACTTCGCCGTACTTGAGGCCGTACGCGACGGCTCCGACGGCGGCGAAGGCGGCACCGAGGGCGAACGCGACCACGATGATGCGGTCGGTGTTGATGCCCATGAGCTTCGCGGTGTCCGGGTCCTGCGCCGTGGCCTGCATTCCGCGGCCGGTCCGGGTCTTCATGACGAAGAAGGCCAGGATCGCCATGCAGATCGGGGCGGCGACCAGCAGGAAGATGTCACCGGTCTGGACGGTCACGTCACCTATGTGGAACGGACCGCCGGGGATCTCGGGGAACGTGCGGGAGGACTTCGCCTCGGGGTACCAGGCCCACACCGCCTGCTGGAGCGCGAGCGAGAGGCCGATGGCGGTGATGAGTGGGGCGAGACGTGGCGCGCCACGCAGGGGGCGGTAGGCGAACCGTTCGGCCCCAACCGCGATGGTCGTGGCGACGATGATCGCGCCGACGAGCATGAGCGGGAGGGCGAGCCACATCGTGGTGCCGGTGGGAAGGATGAGCCAGACCGTGAGGGCTCCGAAGCCACCGGTCATGAAGATCTCGCCATGGGCGAAGTTGATGAGCTGGACAATGCCATAAACCATCGTGTAGCCGATGGCGACGAGCCCGTACATGGATCCCAGTAGCAGGCCGTTGACCAGCTGTTGCGGCAGTTCGTGCACCGCAGGTCCTCCGAGTCTTTCGACGGATGTGACGCCGCGCGGGGCGCTGTGCTGCAGCGCCCCGCGCGGCTGGTGGGTGAAGGGCCGAGGATCAGCCGGCGAACGTGCCGGACTTGACCGCCTTCCAGGCAGCGCCCTCGTACTTGTAGACCGTGAGCTGCTTGTTGGTGGCGTCGCCGAACTCGTCGAAGGCGACCTTGCCGGTCACACCGTCGAAGGAGACACCCTGCATGGCCTCGAGGACCTTGGAGCGGGCGTCGGAGGGGAGCTTGCCGTCGTTGGCGTCGACGGCCTTCTTGACGGCCTCGATGATCGCCCAGGCGGAGTCGTAGGAGTAGCCGCCGTAGGCCTCGTAGGCCTCCTTGTAGCCGCCGGCCTTGTAGTTGGCCACGAACTCCTTGGCCGAGGGCAGAGTCTCGACCGGGGCGCCGACGGAGGTGGCGAGGTCGCCCACGCCCTCCTTGCCGGACAGCTTGATGAAGTCGGCGCTGTAGATGCCGTCGCCGCCGACGAGCGGGATGGCGGTGCCGGACTTCTTGATCTGCTTGCTGAGCGGGCCGGCCACCGGGTACTCGCCGCCGTAGTAGACGACGTCGGCGCCGGAGCTCTTGATCTTCGTGACGACCGCCGCGAAGTCCTTGGTGTCCGGGTTCACGTGCTCTTCGCCGGCGATGGCGCCGCCGAGCTTGGTGAACTCCGCCTTGAAGGTGGCGGCCAGACCGGCGCCGTAGGTCTTCTTGTCGTCAATGACGAAGACCTTCTTCTTCTTGGCGTCGTTGAAGAGGTACTGCGCGGCGAACGGGCCCTGGATGGCGTCCGTGGTCGCGGTGCGGAAGTACGACTTGTACGGACGGGCCTTCTCGCCACCGTTCCACTTCGGTCCCTGGGTCAGGGCCGGGTTGGTGTTGGCGGGGGAGACCTGGACCAGCTTCGCGTCGTCGAAGACCTTCTGCATGGACTCGGCGACGGAGGAGTTCAGCGGGCCGACGACACCGAGGACGTCCTTGTTGGCAACGAACTTGGTGGCGTTCTGCTGTCCGGAGGACGGCTGGGCCTGGTCGTCGAAGGCTTCGACCTTGAAGGTCACGCCGTCAACGAACTTCTTGGCGTTGGCCTGCTTGGCGGCGAGGTCGACAGAGTTCTTGATGCCCAGACCGAGGGCGGAGAGCTCACCGGTCAGCGGCGCATCGATGCCGATGACGACTGTGGTGCCGGCGCCGCCCGAGGCCTCGCTGTTCTTGTCGTCGCGCGAGCCACAGGCGGTGAGCGACAGGGCTCCCGCGGTGAGCGCAGCCGTGATGGCTATGAGCGAACGTTGACGCACGATCAGTCCTTTCACCTGGCACGGCCGTCCCCCCTGGGACGCACCGAGTCGAGCGCGGGAACCGAACTGAAGGTAATCCGGTGGCGCGGTGACTGGCGGTGACTCTAAGCGCGGTAATGGGGCTGGAGGAGTGGTCTGGCCAAGGCTGTGACGCTCTTGTTATGCCACGGCTTCACACATAGCGGCACGTGGAGGGTGGAACGGGGGAATTCACGCCGTTTCGTCTTGTCCACATACTGAGAACGAGCAGGACCATCGGGCGGTTTGAGTCCTGATATCTGATCTTGCGGACACTGCGTCTCAATCGCTCTGGCCAGGTCCTGAGCGTAGCGGTCGCCCAGGATGAAGCTCTGCTGCTGCATTGCGCGCGTATTACGCAGTGTTACGTCGAGAAAAGGGAGTCCGGCATTCCGTGCCACTTTTTCGCAGTCCGACACCCGAAGAGAAACATGCACGATCCGTGACGATCCGGCACGCACCGTGAAGGGTGGTGAAGGGCTCGCGACCAGGGTCAGCGCCCGGGAGTTCTGGTCGATCCGTACGACGGTGACAGGGGGCCCGGAAAGGGTTTCGAAGGTAATGGAGAAATCGAACACGCGGGGATCGCCGTGCGGCCCGACCGGTCCGCCGTAGGCCACGCCGACCGCCTGAGCCGGCCACGGCGTCGGTGGTGGAGGCGGGGGCAGCGGGCGTGTGGCGTAGAGATAACCGGCCCCGGCGAGCGCCACCGCCATAGCGGCGGCGATCATGACCACGCGCCGGTTACGCGGCGGAGCGGCGGCCCAACTCCCTGCGCTTCGGGAGCGGTTGAAGCTTTCCGCCGCCGCATCCTGGGTGCCGGCGCCCGGTTCCACCGGGCCGACTCCGCTCATTGCCAGGGGCCGCCCGTCGGACTCCCGCCGCGGTAGCGCTCCGTGCATCTGCTCCGCGCCTGACGGTCGATCAACGCATCTGCTGCGGAGGGGCCTCGGCTGCGCTGCTCGGTCCTGGCGGCGGCCACCACGGCCAGCAGTATCTCGTTCTGGCCGCCCGACAGGCCCATGGCCTGGTAGTCCAGCTCCGCCCGGTCCCCGCCATCGAGCACCACGCGCGACCAGTGGGCGATGAGCTTCTCGCACAGCTCCTGCGGAGACGTCGTACGGGGCGAGGGGGAGGGGGACGGCCCGCGCCCGGGTGCGGCGGACCCGCCTGCGCAGGCCGCCGTCGCGACCAGCAGCGCGCATGTGCACAGAACCACCCCGCCCCGGGGTGGCGACCCAAGCCTCATGCGGGGAACGCTAGACCGCTCCCCGGGACGGGACAACGGTCAAGCAGCGGAGTTCGGCGCCCCGGCCGCGTCCCGCAGCAGACACGTCAGCCGCGCCGTGCACACCCTCTTGCCCTGCTCGTCCGTGATCACGATCTCGTACGTCGCCGTCGAGCGCCCCCGGTGCACCGGCGTCGCCACCCCGGTCACCGTGCCGGAGCGCACGCCCCGGTGGTGTGTGCAGTTGAGGTCCACCCCGACCGCGATCTTGCTCGTGCCGCCGTGCAGCATCGAGCCCACCGAGCCGAGCGTCTCCGCGAGCACGGCCGAGGCGCCGCCGTGCAGCAGTCCGTACGGCTGGGTGTTGCCCTCCACGGGCATCGTGCCGACCACACGCTCCGCCGAGGCGTCGGTGATCTCCACGCCCATGCGGTCCCCCAGGGTCCCGGCCGAGAAGAGCGCGGGCAGGTCGACCCCGAGCTCCGCGTACTCGTCGATGACCTCTTGCGGGAAGTTGACGGTCTTCTGCTCGCCCATGGGGCCCGGCTCCGATCTGCTGCCTTGCGTGCTGTGTGCACCGTCTTACCAGATGCCTGAGCGAACGCTTAGCCCGGGTGGGATCATTCCCGCCCCCGCCCCGCCGTCAGCCGGCCCGCTCGAACCGCACGACCACGGACTTGCTCGCCGGTGTGTTGCTGGTGTCCGCGGTCGAGTCCAGCGGCACCAGCACATTGGTCTCCGGGTAGTACGCCGCCGCGCAGCCCCGGGCGGTCGGATAGTGGACCACCCGGAAGCCGGGGGCCCGCCGCTCCACGCCGTCCTTCCACTCGCTGACCAGATCGGTGTACGAGCCGTCGTCGAGGCCCAGTTCGGCCGCGTCGTCCGGGTTCACCAGGACCACGCGACGGCCGCCCTTGATCCCGCGATAGCGGTCGTCCAGGCCGTAGATCGTGGTGTTGTACTGATCGTGCGAACGCAGGGTCTGCAGCAGCAGACGGCCCTCGGGCACCTCCGGGTACTCGATCGGAGCGGCCGTGAAGTTGGCCTTCCCGGTGGCGGTCGGGAAGCGCCGTTCGTCGCGCGGGGCGTGCGGCAGCGTGAAGCCGCCCGGCCGGGCGATCTTCGTGTTGAAGTCCTCGAAGCCCGGCACCACGCGCGCGATGCGGTCCCGGATCGTTCCGTAGTCCTTCTCGAACTCCTCCCACGGCGTCAGCGACTGCGGCCCCAGGACCGCCCGCGCCAGCCGTGCGACGATCGCCGGCTCGGAGAGCAGATGAGGGCTCGCCGGGGGGAGGTTGCCGCGCGAGGCGTGCACCATGCCCATCGAGTCCTCGACGGTCACCACCTGCCGCCCGCCGGCCTGGACGTCCTTGTCGGTGCGCCCGAGCGTGGGCAGGATCAGGGCCCGCGCACCCGTGACGGCGTGCGAGCGGTTCAGTTTGGTCGACACATGGACCGTGAGCCTGGCCCGGCGCACGGCCGCCTCGGTGACCTCGGTGTCGGGTGTGGCGCCCACGAAGTTGCCGCCCATGGCGAAGAAGACCTTCGCCTCGCCGTCCCGGAGCGCGCGGATCGACCGTACGACGTCGAATCCGTGGTGGCGCGGCGGCGCGAAGCCGAACTCGCGCTCCAAAGCGTCCAGGAACGCCGGGGCGGGCCGTTCGAAGATGCCCATGGTGCGGTCACCCTGGACGTTGGAGTGCCCGCGCACCGGGCAGACGCCGGCGCCCGGGCGGCCGATGTTGCCGCGCAGCAGCAGGAAGTTGACGACTTCGCGGATCGTCGCCACGGAGTGCTTGTGCTGGGTCAGGCCCATCGCCCAGCACACGACGGTCCGCTCCGACTCCAGCACCATCGCCAGTGCCCGCTCGATGGCGGCCCGGTCCAGGCCCGTGGCGGCCAGCGTCTCGTCCCAGTCGGCGGCCCCGGCCGCGGCGGCGAACTCCTCGTATCCGTGGGTGTGTTCGCGCACGAACTCCTCGTCGACGGCTCCCTCCGTCTCCAGGACCAGCTTGTTCAGCAGCCGGAACAGGGCCTGGTCACCGCCGATGCGGATCTGGAGGAACAGGTCGTTGAGCGCCACGCCTTTGATCATGCCGAGCGGCGTCTGCGGATTCTTGAACCGCTCCATCCCCGCCTCGGGCAGCGGGTTCACCGACATGATTCGCGCGCCCGCCGCTTTGGCCTTCTCCAGGGCGGAGAGCATCCGGGGGTGGTTGGTGCCGGGGTTCTGGCCGGCCACGATGATCAGGTCCGCCCGGTGCAGGTCCTCCAGCGAGACACTGCCCTTGCCGATGCCGATCGTCTCGGTGAGCGCCGACCCCGAGGACTCGTGGCACATGTTCGAGCAGTCGGGGAGGTTGTTGGTGCCGAACTCGCGGGCGAAGAGCTGGAGCAGGAACGCCGCTTCGTTGCTCGTGCGGCCCGAGGTGTAGAAGAGCGCCTCGTCGGGGGAGGAGAGCGCGGTCAGCTCCTCGGCGATGATCTCGAAGGCCCGGTCCCAGCCGACCGCTTCGTACCGGTCGGCGCCCTCGGGCAGATACATGGGCTGAGTGATCCGGCCCTGCTGACCGAGCCAGTAGCCGCTTCGCGAGGCCAGATCCGCGAGCGGGTGCCGGGCGAAGAAGTCGGGGGTGACCCGCCGCAGCGTCGCCTCCTCGGCGACCGCCTTCGCGCCGTTCTCGCAGAACTCCGCCGTATGCCGGTGATCACCCTCCGGCCAGGCGCATCCGGGGCAGTCGAAGCCGTCCTTCTGGTTGACCTTGAGGAGGGTCTGTGCGGTCCGCCGCACGCCCATCTGCTGCTGGGCGATGCGGAGTGTGTGCCCGACGCCGGGCAGGCCGGCCGCCGCGTGCTGCGGCTCGGCGACCTGCGGAGCGTCCTGGACCGGATCACCTGCGGGCGGCTTGCTGGCCATCGTGCTCCCCCTCGGGCGCGTTCCTGTGTCGTATGCATTCAATCCTGTCACGTGTGCCGCCGGTCCCGTCACCCGTCGCTCCGGAGTGCTCGGCGGAGGGCGGTGTGAGCGGCGATGTCAGTGGTCCGTGGCAGGATCATGTCCGTGGCTGAGACAGCATCGAAGAAGACCCCAGACGACAACCGTCCGCGCCTGCTCCTCATGGACGGGCACTCCCTGGCGTACCGGGCGTTCTTCGCGCTGCCCGCGGAGAACTTCACGACCGCGAGCGGCCAGACGACCAATGCCATCTACGGCTTCGCGTCGATGCTGGCGAACACGCTGCGCGACGAGGCGCCCACGCATTTCGCCGTGGCCTTCGACGTGTCCCGCAAGACTTGGCGCTCCCAGGACTTCCCGGAGTACAAGGCGAACCGCTCCAAGACGCCCGACGAGTTCAAGGGCCAGGTCGAGCTGATCGGCGAGCTGCTGGACACCATGAACGCCGTGCGGTTCGCCGTCGACGGCTTCGAGGCTGACGACGTCATCGCCACGCTCGCCACCCAGGCCGAGGCCGCCGGCTTCGACGTGCTGATCGTCACCGGCGACCGCGACTCCTTCCAGCTCGTGAGCGATCACACCACCGTGCTGTACCCCACCAAGGGCGTCTCGGAGCTGACCCGCTTCACCCCGGCCAAGGTCCAGGAGAAGTACGGACTGAGCCCGCAGCAGTACCCCGACTTCGCCGCCCTGCGCGGCGACCCGTCGGACAACCTGCCGGGCATCCCGGGCGTCGGTGAGAAGACGGCCACCAAGTGGATCGCCCAGTACGGCTCGTTCGCCGAGCTCGTCGAGCGCGCCGACGAGGTCAAGGGCAAGGTCGGCCAGGCCCTGCGCGACCATTTGGAGTCCGTCAAGCTCAACCGCCACCTCACCGAGCTGGTGCGGGACGTCGAGCTGTCGAAGGGCGTCACCGAGCTGGAGCGCGCGCCGTACGACCGGACCGCGCTGAAGGGCTTCCTCGAGGTCCTCGAGATCCGCAATCCGAGCCTGCGCGAGCGGCTGCTCGCCGTGGACCCGGGTGCCGAGGAGGACGAGCCCCCCGTCCCCGACGCCGGTGTCGAGCTGGACGGCAGCGTCCTGGGCGCCGGCGAGGTGGCCCCCTGGCTGGAGGAGCACGGCACCCAGCCGCTCGGCGTGGCCACCGTCACCGCCTGGGGACTTGGTGTGGGCAGCGTCAGCGAGGTCGCGCTGGCCGCGGCCGGTGGAGCGGCTGCGTGGTTCGACACCACGCAGCTGGACGAGGCCGACGAGCGCGCCTTCGCCGCCTGGATCGCCGACCCGGCCAGGCCCAAGGTCATGCACAGCGCCAAGGAAGCGCTGCGGGTCTTCCCGGAGCACGGCTGGGACATCGCCGGCGTCACGATGGACACCGCCCTCGCCGCCTATCTGGTCAAGCCCGGGCGCCGTTCCTTCGCGCTGGACGCCCTGTCCGTCGAGTATCTCCACCGTGAGCTCGCCCCGGCCACCGCCGACGGCCAGCTGGCGTTCGGCACCGACGAGAGCGCCGAGGCCGACGCCCTGATGGCACAGGCCCGCGCGGTCCTCGACCTCGGTGAGGCGTTCGGCGAGAAGCTCGAGGAGGTCGGCGCCGCCGAGCTGCTGCACGATGTGGAGCTGCCCACCTCCCTGCTGCTCGCCCGGATGGAGCGGCACGGCATCGCGGCCGACCGCGCCCATCTGGAGGCGATGGAGGTGCAGTTCGCGGGCGCCGTGCAGCAGGCGGTGAAGGAGGCGCACGCCGCGGTGGGCCACGAGTTCAACCTCGGTTCGCCCAAGCAGCTCCAGGAAGTCCTCTTCGGCGAGCTGAACCTCCCCAAGACCAAGAAGACCAAGACCGGTTACACCACGGACGCGGACGCGCTGGCCTGGCTGGCGGCCCAGACCGAGCACGAACTGCCGGTGATCATGCTGCGTCACCGTGAGCAGGCCCGCCTGCGGTCCACGGTCGAGGGGCTGATCAAGACGATCGCGGCCGACGGCCGGGTCCACACCACCTTCAGCCAGACCGTCGCGGCCACCGGCCGGCTGTCCTCCACCGACCCGAACCTGCAGAACGTGCCGGTGCGCACCGACGAGGGGCGCGCCATCCGTCGCGGCTTCGTCGTCGGCGAGGGCTTCGAGTCGCTGATGACCGCCGACTACAGCCAGATCGAGCTGCGGGTCATGGCCCACCTCTCCGAGGACGAGGGGCTGCTGGAGGCCTTCGCCTCCGGTGAGGACCTGCACAACACCGTCGCCTCCCAGGTGTTCGAGGTCGCGCCGTCCGCGGTCGACGCGGAGATGCGCCGCAAGATCAAGGCCATGTCGTACGGCCTGGCGTACGGGCTCTCCGCGTTCGGACTCTCGCAGCAGCTGAACATCGAGGCGGGTGAGGCGCGCGCGCTGATGGACACCTACTTCGAGCGGTTCGGCGGGGTGCGTGACTATCTGCGCCGTGTCGTGGACGAGGCCCGGGCGACGGGATACACCGCGACGATGCTCGGCCGCCGCCGCTATCTGCCCGACCTCAACAGCGACAACCGCCAGCGCCGTGAGGCGGCCGAGCGGATGGCACTGAACGCCCCGATCCAGGGCACCGCGGCGGACATCGTCAAGGTCGCCATGCTCCGTGTGGACCGGGCACTGCGCGAGGCGGAGCTCACCTCGCGGCTGCTGCTCCAGGTCCATGACGAAATCGTGCTGGAGATCGCCCCGGGGGAGCGTGAGCAGGTGGAGACGATCGTCCGCCGCGAGATGTCGGCGGCCGCGTCGCTGCGCGCGCCGCTGGACGTCTCGGTGGGCGTGGGCACGGACTGGGAGTCCGCGGCGCACTGAGCCTGCCGGGCCCGGCGGGGCGGCCTCTACTCGGGCTCTGTCGGCCAGGGCGAGCGGTCCTGCGCGGCCGGCGCCCGCCGGGGCGGCCCCTGTCGGTCCAGGCGAGCGGTCCGGCTCGGCCCGCGCCCGCCGGGGTGGTCCTGCTCGGGCCCTGTCGGTCAGGGCGAGCTGCCCTGGTCGGGCCCGCGCCCGCGCGGTCGGCTCTGCTCGCCCCTCTTGGTCCAGGCGGGCAGCCTTGCCGGGCTCGCGCCTGCCGGGGTGGTCTTGCCTCGGCTCTGTCGGTCAGGGGGAGCGGTCCCGCTCGGGCCGCGCCCGCCGGGGTGGTCCTGCTCAGGCCCCTGTGGGTCCAGGCGGGCAGCCTTGCGCGGGCTGGCGCCCGCCGGGTCGGCCCTGCTCAGCCCCTGTCGGTCAGGGCGACGGTCCTGCTCGGGCTCGCGCCTTCCGGGGCGGCCCTGCTCGGGCCCTGTCGGTCAGGGCGAGCTGCCCTGGTCGGGGGCCCGCGCCCGCCCGGTCGGCCCGGCTCGCCCCTCTCGGTCCAGCCGGGCAGCTTCGCGCGGGCCCCCGACCGCCGGGCCGCCCCGCCCTGGCCCCGACCGTCAGGCAGAGCGAATTCTGCTCGGTCACGCGCCCGCCGGGGTGGGCGCCGGGCCCCCGTTCGTCTCCCGCCCGGCCGGGGCCGCTAGGCGGGCCGGTAGGGGAGGGGCGGGACTCAGACGCGTTCAACCGCCCGGGTGCGCAGGCGCATCCCCGCTCCGTACACCACCATGCCCACCGCGAGCCCCGCGCCCGCCCCGAAGCAGGCCGTGGGGATGATGTCCAGGGGCGAGCTGACGTGCCCGTAGTACGCGTACCAGCGAGCACACCGCTGGGCGACTCCGAGCAGGACGCAGCCTCCGAGCAGGGCCACGGCGAGCCGCCGCCCCCGGCCGTCCAGCACCGGCACGGACGCCGGCGGCGCGACCGCGGGCTGCCGCCGCAGCGCGGACATCAGAAACCAGCCGAGTACCACCAGCGCGAGCGCCGAACTCCCGTACTGCGCGTACTGGAAGAGCCCGAGACCGGCCACCGTCTCGTTGAGCACCGGCAGCACCCGGGTGCCCCAGCGGTCGTGATGGGTGAAGGCGTCCCACACCACATGCGTGAGCGCGCCCAGCACGGCCGAGACATAGAAGCGGAACCCGAAGACCAGGTCCCGGCGGCCGCTCCCGCCCTCGCCCCGGACGCAGGCGTGGACGCGCCCCTGCCAGCGGGTGGGCAGCAGGGCCAGCAGTGGGTCCCGCACCATCAGCCACACCGCCACCAGCGCGGCCGCGACGGCCACATCGACGGTCAGTACACCCGCCGGCGCATGCGTGAACTCCCCGAACTCCATGGCCCCGGGCACCGCCGTCGCGGCGAAGTACGTCATGTCCGGCGCGAGCGAACCCGTCACGAGCGCAGAGGCGAGCAGCGGTCCGCGTGCTCGTCCGTCCCGGCGGATACCGGGCAGCACCGCGGCGGCATGGCTCAGCGTGAACGGCATGCGTGAAGTCCCCCTGGAACCGATCCGGATCTCCGACGGTCAGTATGCGTGATGGTCGGGTGCCAAAATCCGGCGGAGCCGGAGATGGCGAAGTGGTGAAAACCGGTCAGGTGACGGTGTCCTGAGGCACATAGGTGCCGTAGGGTCGCCTGAGTCATCGCGCTGGGGAGCGCGGCACCTCGGGAGGGAACAGACGTATGGCAGCGCAATTCGGCCGCCGGCTGCGCAGGGGAGCGACCACGACCGCAGTGGCCGCGGCTGCTGTGGCCGCACTCTCCGCCTCACAGGCGCCCGGTATCACGCACGCCACCACGGGCGACAGCCAGGGGGCGTCCGACGCCACTCCGCCGCCGGGCACCCCGGTCACCGGCAACTCCCCGTACTACACCGACCTGCCGCCGCTCAACACCCCCGACAAGCCCGGCACCTCGGTCGACCTGCCGGCAACCGGAACCGCGGAAGCGGGCATTCCAGCGACCGTCCTCGCCGCCTACAAGCAGGCCGAGCAGACCATCGCGGCCTCGGACCCCGGCTGCCATGTGCCGTGGCAACTCCTCGCCGCCATCGGCAAGGTGGAGTCCGGCCAGGCGCGCGGCGGCAAGGTCGACGCCGACGGCACCACCTTCTCGCCGATCCTCGGCCCCGTGCTCAACGGCGTCGGTTTCGCGAACATTTCGGACACCGACAACGGTGCCTTCGACGGCGACACGACGCACGACCGCGCGGTCGGCCCGATGCAGTTCATCCCGTCGACCTGGGCGACGTGGGGCCAGGACGCCAACGGCGACGGCCGCAAGGACCCGAACAACATCTACGACGCGGCGCTGGCCGCGGGCCGTTACCTCTGCGCGGGCGACCGGGACCTCGGGGTCAAGGCACACCTCGACCGCGCGATCCTCGGCTACAACCACTCGCAGGAGTACCTGCGGACGGTGCTGTCCTGGTTCGACTACTACAAGCGCGGTACGCACGAGGTCCCGGACGGCACCGGCGTCCTGCCCGACACGAGCGGGCCCGACTCCTTCCCCGCCGGCGCCGAGACGCTGCCGACGCCCTCCCCGTCCCCGCCCGGCACTCCCGGTACGAAGCCCGGGCCGACGCCCCCGGCCAAGCCCGGTGGCGACACCAAGCCGCCGACGACGCCGACGACTCCGCCGACCACGCCCCCGCCGACCACGACGCCGCCGTCGCCGATCGCCAGTATCGAGCGGGCCGGTGCGGCCGAGCTGACCGCCATGGCGGGGCGCGACTTCGCCGAGAAGGCCACCGTCCGCGTGAAGAACGCCGCGGGCCGCACCGTCGCCAAGCAGCCGGTGCGCTTCGAGATCGTCGGGGACACCGACGCCCGCTTCGCCGGCGGCAAGGCGAGCACGGTCGCCGTCACGGGCGCCGACGGCACCGTGGCCGCGCCGGTCATCAAGGCCGGTGAGAAGACCGGCACGTTCACCGTGCGGGCCTCGGTCGTGGGACGCACGCTTCCTGCCGTCAGCTTCACCGGCACCGTCGTCCCGCGTGCCGCGGACGCGATCCGCCGGACCAGCCATGAGGTGCTGACGGCCGCTCCCGGCGGGGAGTTCGGGCAGGCGGTCGAGCTCAAGGCCACGTACAAGGGCTCCGCGGCCGAAGGCGTTGCCGTCACCGCCACTCTCATCAAGAGCGCCCAGGACCCGACGGCGAACGACAAGGGTCCGTACTTCAAGGGCGCCGAGGACAAGCCGGTCCGCACGCTCACGGACCTCGAGACCCGGGCCGACGGTCTGCTGACCCTCCCGAAGATCTTCGCGGACGGCCAGGCCGGCACCTTCCTCCTGCGGCTCACCACCGCCGGCGGCGGCACGGTGACCATCGAGCTCAAGGTGGTCGCGCCGGACACCCCGACGACCCCGCCCACGACCCCGCCCGCCACACCGAGCGCTCCGGCGTCCCCGGCCGCCTGACCGCGGCACGACCCAGACGGCACCGCCCCTTTGCCACCGCTCGGCAGAGGGGCGGTGCTACGTGTTCTCATCTCGCGGCCGGATTGCTACGGTGCCCCCGTTCTGACGCTGTATCAGATTCCGAGTGGGTCCCGAAGCCCCGGGAGGCCGAGCATGCGCGCACTGGTCGCCGCCGCCATCGGGCTGGCAGCCGCCCTCACCCTCGTCCTCACGGTCACGGCGATGGGGGCGCCCCCGGGCGAGACCTCCCCGAAGCCGCTGCTGACCACCGTCCCCGGCCCCAAGAAGTAGGGAGGGCCGGACCATGCGCCGCCGCGCCGGCCTCGTACTCCTCGCCCTCGCCGTCTTCTTCGCCGCCCTCTCGCCGCTGCTGCGCTGGTACGCCTTTCCGCGCCTCGCCAAGGTCCCGCCGGGCCAGTACCAGGAGATGGTGCTGGAGGCGAAGCCCGCGACCCTTCTCGACTACGGCTCCCTCCAGGCGAAGGAGGTCGAGAAGGTCACCATCGTGCAGACCCTCAAGGGCAACGTGGAGGAGTCCGAGCGGATCGAGCGCAGCGCCGGCCGCGATGTCGTCGTCTGGGACTCGCTCTCCTATGTCCAGGGCCCCGACGGCGCGATGGTCTCCGCGATCCCCGAGCGGTACATCTTCGACGCCCACAGCCAGGCACCCGTCCACGCCACCGGCGAGGCGGTCGACGGGGAGGCGGTGCGGCGCGAGGGCATCGAGTTCAAATGGCCCTTCCTCACCGAGAAACGGGACTACGAGTACTTCGACGCGCAGACGAGGACGTCCGCGCCCATCCACTTCAAGGGGACCAGGACCTTCCGTGGCCTGGACGTCTACTACTTCGAGCAGACGATCCCGTGGACGAAGGTGCCGTACCCGAAGAAGATGCCCATCCCCGGTGTCGACGCGAGCACCCTGGAGAAGCAGACCGGAACCTCCCGCTGGTACACCACCAAACGCATGTTCTGGGTCGACCCGGTCACCGGCGCGCCCGTCAACGGCGAGGAGATCCACCAGGAGGAGCTGCGCGGCGGCACACTGCTGGGCGGCCGGGAGAAGGTGACCGCCTTCTCCGGTCATGTGAAGATGCGCCCCGACTACGTCGACCACACGGTCGCCCTCGTCACGTCCCAGCGGCGGCTGGTGCTCCTCATGACCTCGTATCTGCCGTGGGGCTTCCTGGTCCTCGGCGGCGGACTCCTCGCCCTCGCCCTGGTGCTGGAGGCCCGCAGCCGCCGGCCGCGGGAGCCCTCGGCGGAACGGGAGCCGGAGGCCGTCGGCGCCTGAGACCCGTCAGCCCCGGCTCTCCCGGTCCTGACGCGCCTTCGTGTACCGGGTCGGCTCCGCGGCCGAAGGGTCCTGCGGCCAGGGGTGCTTGGGGTAGCGGCCGCGCAGTTCGGCCCGCACGGCCGCGTATCCGTCCTTCCAGAAAGACGCCAGGTCGGCGGTGACCGCGGCGGGACGGCCCGCGGGCGAGAGCAGATGGACGAGGACCGGCACGCCCGCGACACGCGGTGTCTCGCGCAGCCCGAACAGTTCCTGGAGCTTCACCGCGAGGACGGGCTGCGCACCCCCGTACGCGACACGGATCCGCGAGCCGCTCGGCACCTCGATGCGCTCCGGCGCGAGTTCGTCGAGCCGGGAGGCCTCACCGCTCGCCCAGGGCAGCAGCCGCTGCAACGCCTGACCCGCCGGAAGACGTCCCAGATCGGATCGCCGGCGGGCGCGCGACAGTTCGGGTTCCAGCCATTCGCCGGCGCGGTCCAGCAGCGCCGTGTCCGACACGTCCGGCCAGGGGTCGCCGAGCTGCCGGTGCACAAAGGCGAGCCGTTCGCGCAGCCCTTCCGCGTCCCGCGTCCAGTGCAGCAGACCGAGGCCTTCTCGGCGCAGTCCGTCGAGCAGGGCGGCCCGCACGAGCGCGGGGTCCGGGTTCCTGAGGGCGCGGGCGGACAGCTCGATCGCCCCGAGCCGCCGGACGTCCCGCGCGACGACGTCGCCGTTCTCCCAGTGGACCTCCTCACCGTCGGCGCGGAGGTGGGCCGCGGCCCTGCGGGCGATGTCCTCGTCGACGACTGCGGCGAGGCGTACGCGGGCCGAGGCGGCCGCGGACGGACGGTCGGCCACCGCGACCGCCAGCCAACCGGACGTCCGCAGGCGTGATTCCGCCGCGAGTTCCGCTCCGGTCCCCGAAGCCATCAGAAGGCCGCCCTCGCCGCGGGCCTGGGCGACGCGTTCGGGAAACGCGAGCGCCGTCACGAGCCCGGCGACGGCGTCCTCCCCTTGGCCGCCCTGGCCGCCCTGGCTCCCCTTGCCCCGGTCATGGCCGGGGCCGCCCGCTCCCGCCAGCGACGACTCCAGCCGCCGGGCCTCGGAGGTCCACCGGCCCGCATACGCGTCGCCGCCGCGCCGCGCCGTGCGCCAGGCCGCCGCCAGATCGTCCCCGTACTCCCGTGGCGGCTCCTCGCTCAGCAACGCCACCACCTCCGCCGCCCGGCGCGCGCCCACCTCCGGCGCCCCGTCCAGAAGCGCCCGCGCCAGCCGGGGGTGGACGCCGATGCGGGACAGCGTGCTGCCTCGCCGCGTCGCCCGGCCCTCCGCGTCCACCGCGCCGATCGCGGACAGCACCGAGCGCGCCGCCGACATCGCACCGGCCGGCGGCTGGTCCAGCAGGGCGAGCCCGGCGGCGGACGGGTCTCCCCAGCACGCCGTCTGCAACGCGAAAGCCGTCAGATCCGCGACCTTGATCTCGGGGGAGGGGAAGCGGACCAGCCGGCCGTCCTCCGCCTCGGACCAGCAGCGGTACACCGTGCCCGGAGCCTCCCGGCCGGCGCGGCCCGCCCTTTGACGGGCCGCCGCCTGCGAGACGCGGACCGTGGTGAGCGCGCTCAGTCCTCGCGCGTGGTCCATGCGCGGCTCGCGCGCGAGACCGGCGTCCACGACGGTCCGGACCCCCGGCACCGTCAGGCTCGATTCGGCCACCGAGGTGGCCAGCACCACCCGCCGGACGCCCGCCGAGCCCGCCAGCACCGCGTCCTGCACCGCCGCCGGAGCGCGTCCGTGGACCTGGAGGACCTCCGCGTCCACGCCGCCCAGCTGACCGGCGACCCTGCCGATCTCCCCGACCCCGGGCAGGAAGCACAGGACGTCCCCGCTCTGCTCGGCCAGCGCCCGCCGGATCACCGACGCCACATGCGTCAGCAGCGCGGGATCCACCCGCATGCCGTGCGGCGGCCGCACCGGCCGCGCCGGAGGGGCCCACACCACCTGAACCGGATGCGTGGTGCCCCGCGCCTCGACCACCGGGGCGTCGCCGAGCAGCCGCGCCCAGCCCTCGGCATCGGTGGTCGCCGACGCCGCCACGAGCTTCAGTTCCGGCCGCAGCGCGGCCCGTACGTCCAGGACGAACGCGGCCACCGTGTCCGCGTCGAGATGCCGCTCGTGGCACTCGTCGAGGATCACCACGTCGACTCCGGCCAGCTCCTGGTCACGCTGCAACCGCTGGAGCAGCACACCGGTGGTCACCACCTCGACGACCGTTTCGGCGGAGACCACCCGCTCCCCGCGGACCGTGAAGCCGACTCTCTTCCCCACCCGCTCGCCGAGCAGCCAGGCCATGCGCCGCGCCGCCGCCCGGGCCGCGATCCGCCGCGGCTCGGCGACCACGACCCGCGCGCCACGCCCGGTGAGCACGAGCGGTACGAGCGTTGTCTTGCCCGTGCCGGGAGGAGCGCACAGCACCGCGGAGCCGTGTGTGTCGAGCGCCTGCTCCAGCGCCGGCAGCGCCGTACGCACCGGCAGCCGCTCCGCCTCCCCCTTCCGTATACCGAGCCCGCCCTCCCCGCTCACGCCCGCTCGCAGACGAAGATGGCCGTCCCCGGGATCAGGTTCCCGCGCAGCGGGGACCAGCCGCCCCACTCCTGGCTGTTCCAGGCCGGCCACTCCGGTTCGACGAGGTCCACCAGCCGGAAACCGCCCGCGACCACGTCCCGCACCCGGTCGCCGAGCGTCCGGTGGTGCTCGACGTAGACCGCGCGGCCCGTCTCGTCCTGCTCGACGTACGGGGTGCGGTCGAAGTACGACGCGGCCACGCTCAGGCCCTCGGGGCCCGGCTCGTCCGGGAACGCCCAGCGCACGGGGTGCGTGACGGAGAAGACCCAGCGCCCGCCGGGCCGCAGCACCCGGTGGAGCTCGGTGAACACCTGCACCGGGTCGGCCACGAACGGCACCGCCCCGTAGGCGGAACAGGCCAGATCGAAGGAGCCGTCGGCGAAGGGCAGCGCCGTCGCGTCCGCTTCCACCAGGGGAATGCCGCCGCCGATCCGCAGGGCGTGCTGGAGCTGGCGGTGCGAGAGGTCGAGCGCCACGGGGCGCGCGCCCTGCGCCGCCAGCCAGCGCGAGCACTGCGCCGCGCCCGCGCCGATCTCGAGAACGTCCAGGCCCTCCAACGAGGAGACGGGGCCGAGCAGGCCGGCCTCCGCCTCGTCGAGCCCTTCCGGTCCCCAGACGAAATGGTCGTCACCGAGAAACGCGCCGTGCTCGCTCTGGTACTCGTCGGCGTGGCGGTCCCACCACCCGCGACTGGCCCGGCTGCTCTCCGTGTTCCCGGCGTCACGCCGGGTGGCTTCCGGTTCTGGATCCTGGAGGTCGCTCAGGTCTTGGATCATTTCCACCGTCGTTGTAGTTTGCGTTCAGCGCGGCAAGGGGCGGCCGTTGTGGCCTCCGCAAACATTAGTTGTGCCGGGATTGGGGTGATCCGCCCCGGGTGTGCGCCTTCGCGCATTGACCGCCTCCGGCTGCCCCCGTATGCTACAAGTTGCGCTGCGGGCCTGCGCGCCTCAGACGGAGCAGGTCGCGCTCGCATCTGTATGTATGTCCCCTCGGTTCACGAGGCGCCCCCGAGGCGTGTTCTCCGGAACGGCCACCCCGGGTCGGCGTTTCCAAGGCTGTCCGGCTTCTGCAGCTGCGATACGGGTTCTCGGCGTAGCAGTACCTACGACTTCAATGTCCGCACCGGAGCCTTTTCCCACATGACGAGCAGCACCGAGACCACCGCAACCACCCCGCAGGTAGCGGTCAACGACATCGGTAACGAGGAAGCCTTCCTCGCCGCGATCGACGAAACGATCAAGTACTTCAACGACGGCGACATCGTCGACGGCGTCATCGTGAAGGTCGACCGGGACGAGGTCCTGCTCGACATCGGTTACAAGACCGAAGGTGTCATCCCGAGCCGCGAGCTCTCGATCAAGCACGACGTCGACCCCAATGAGGTCGTCAAGGTCGGCGACGAGATCGAGGCCCTTGTTCTCCAGAAGGAGGACAAGGAAGGCCGCCTGATCCTCTCGAAGAAGCGCGCCCAGTACGAGCGGGCGTGGGGCACCATCGAGAAGATCAAGGAAGAGGACGGCATCGTCACCGGTACCGTCATCGAGGTCGTCAAGGGTGGTCTCATCCTCGACATCGGCCTCCGCGGCTTCCTCCCGGCCTCCCTGGTCGAGATGCGCCGTGTTCGCGACCTCCAGCCCTACGTGGGCAAGGAGCTCGAGGCCAAGATCATCGAGCTGGACAAGAACCGCAACAACGTGGTCCTGTCCCGCCGTGCCTGGCTGGAGCAGACCCAGTCCGAGGTCCGCCAGACCTTCCTCACGACCCTCCAGAAGGGTCAGGTCCGTTCCGGCGTCGTCTCCTCGATCGTCAACTTCGGTGCCTTCGTGGACCTGGGTGGCGTCGACGGTCTGGTTCACGTCTCCGAGCTCTCCTGGAAGCACATCGACCACCCCTCCGAGGTTGTCGAGGTCGGCCAGGAAGTCACCGTCGAGGTTCTCGACGTCGACATGGACCGCGAGCGCGTCTCCCTGTCGCTCAAGGCGACGCAGGAAGACCCGTGGCAGCAGTTCGCCCGTACGCACCAGATCGGGCAGGTTGTTCCCGGTAAGGTCACCAAGCTCGTTCCCTTCGGTGCGTTCGTGCGCGTCGACGAGGGCATCGAGGGTCTGGTCCACATCTCCGAGCTGGCCGAGCGCCACGTGGAGATCCCGGAGCAGGTCGTCCAGGTCAACGACGAGATCTTCGTCAAGGTCATCGACATCGACCTCGAGCGCCGCCGCATCAGCCTCTCGCTGAAGCAGGCCAACGAGTCCTTCGGTGCCGACCCGGCCTCGGTCGAGTTCGACCCGACCCTGTACGGCATGGCCGCGTCCTACGACGACCAGGGCAACTACATCTACCCCGAGGGCTTCGACCCCGAGACCAACGACTGGCTCGAGGGCTTCGAGACCCAGCGCGAGGCGTGGGAGGGCCAGTACGCCGAGGCGCAGCAGCGCTTCGAGCAGCACCAGGCCCAGGTCATCAAGTCCCGCGAGGCCGACGAGGCCGCCGCTGCCGAGGGTGGCACCGCCGCTCCGGCCGCTGCGCCCGCCGGTGGCAGTGGCGGTTCGTACTCCTCGGAGTCGGACGACAACTCCGGCGCCCTGGCGTCGGACGAGGCGCTTGCCGCCCTCCGCGAGAAGCTGGCCGGCGGCCAGAGCTGACGCTCTGCCGGCTGACTGACAGCTGACAGCGAGGCCCGCTCCCTTCGGGGGGCGGGCCTTGCTCGTTGTGTGGGGGTTCGTCGGGCCGAGTGGAGCCGGCCGCCGTCCTGCGGTGTCGGGGAGCGGGCCGCCGCCCTGGGGTGCTCGGAGCCGGCCCTCTCGGCGGTTGCGCGCGAGGCGGTTGCCTCAGGGGGTGACGGGGATGTTCGTCAGCCCCTTGCCTCCGGTGACGGTGTTGTCCGCGTACACCGTGGTCCGGCAGGTGGCGGTGTCCTTGGTGACGTTGATGGCGAGCTGCTTGTCCCCGGTGGCCCCGCGCAGATCGGACCGGTTGCCGCGAAAGACGGTGCCGCAGCCCCAGCCGCTCTGCTGGGTGTGGGTCTCGAAGCCGTTATTGGTGGTGTTCTTGCCGATGTTGTTCTCGACGAGGACCTGATTGCCCTTCACGTCGACCCAGGAGTCGTCGAAGTTGGCGCCGGTCAGTCCGCGGCCGTCGAAGGTGTTCCCGATGATCTTCGCTCCGGTGGTCCCCTCCTTGATGTCGACGGCCTCACCGCCGACATCGGGGCCGATGGTGTTGCCGAGGATCTGTGCGTTGTCGCTCTTGTCGGAGGTCCCGCCGGCCGAGCCCACATAGACGCCCTCGCCCATGCCCCGGCCGTCGTTGCCCGTGTCGTAGATACGCGAGTTCTTGATGACGCCGTTGCGGCTGGACTTGCGGAAGTGCACGCCCTCCATGTCCAGGCCGTGCACCGTCACCGAGTCGATCACGACTCCGTCGGCGGTGTCGGCCATGATCCCCTTCTGGCCGCCGGTGACGGTGACGCCTCTGACGGTCCAGTAGGAGGCGCCGTCGAGGTGCAGTCCGTAGCCGCCGCCGGCCGTGAGGACGGCCCTCGGCGAGCCGGTCAGGGTGATACGGGCGGAGGCCGTACCTGCCGTGGTGGCCTTGAAGTTCCCGGTGTAGGTGCCGTCGGCGAGCTGGAGGGTGTCCCCGGGGCGGGCGGCGGTCAGCGCGGCCTTCAGTTGAGCCGCCGTGGTCACATGGACGACCGCGGCTGCCGTCGCCGGTGTGGCCAGCAGGGAGAGGGTGCCGGTCGCCAGCACGCCGGCGAGCAGGGCGGGGAGCATCGTTCGAGTACGCATCCGGGGATTCGCCTTCCCGTGGAGATTATGTATCTGAACATCGGACGAGTTTCTGAACCGTCGCGGTGCTCGGTGACGGTAGGGACGGGCCGGGGGCATGTCAAGGTCCGGACCTGGAACGATCATGGGAGCCCTGAACTGGGGCCCGGTCCGGCGGTGTTCGTCGCGTGCCGGGGGAATGCCGGGGAGTCACGCTGTGTTGTGACAGGAGAACACGAGGAGGAGCGGTGATCGTGGTGGATCCGCAGGGTTTGTACGAATGGGAGCCGAAGGGTCTCGCGGTCGTCGACATGGCGCTCGCGCAGGAGTCCGCAGGCATGGTCATGCTGTACCACTTCGACGGATACATCGACGCGGGTGAGACCGGCGACCAGATCGTCGAGACGCTGCTCGAAACGCTGCCCCACCAGGTGGTGGCGCGGTTCGACCACGACAGGCTGGTGGACTACCGGGCCCGGCGCCCGCTGCTGACGTTCAAGCGCGACCGCTGGTCCGACTACGAGACGCCCAGCATCGATGTGCGCCTCGTGCAGGACGCCACCGGCGCACCCTTCCTCCTGCTGTCGGGCCCGGAGCCCGACGTCGAGTGGGAACGCTTCGCGGCGGCGGTGGAGCAGATCGTCGAGCGCCTCGGCGTACGTCTCGCGGTCAACTTCCACGGCATCCCGATGGGCGTTCCGCACACCCGCCCCGTCGGTCTGACACCGCACGGCAACCGCACCGACCTCATGCCGGGCCACCGCAGCCCCTTCGACGAGGCGCAGGTCCCGGGCAGTGCGGAGGCGCTGGTCGAGTACCGGCTGATGGAAGCCGGCCACGACGTCCTCGGCGTCGCCGCACACGTCCCGCACTACGTGGCCCGCTCGTCCTATCCGGATGCCGCGCTCACCGCGCTGGAAGCGATCACGGCCGCCACCGGTCTGGTGCTGCCCGGCATCGCGCACACGCTGCGCACCGAGGCCCACCGCACGCAGAACGAGATCGAGCGCCAGATCGGCGAGGGCGACGAGGAACTGGTCACCCTGGTCCAGGGGCTTGAGCACCAGTTCGACGCGATGGCGGGCGCGGAGACGCGCGGCAGCCTGGTCGCCGAGGCGGTGGAACTGCCGTCGGCGGACGAGATCGGCCGCGAATTCGAGCGCTTCCTCGCGGAGCGCGAGGGCGACGCGTAGAGAGGCGTGGTGCGAGGCGTGGTGGCCCGGGGCTGAGGGTTCGACGGGCGGCCCGAGCGGGTCTGGGGCCCGACGCGGTGCGCAGGAGGCGGGGTCTAAGCTGCGGCTCATGCTGAAGGTGGGCCTGACCGGCGGAATCGGCGCCGGCAAGAGCGAAGTCTCCCGTCTCCTCGCCTCGTACGGCGCGGTCCTCATCGACGCCGACAAGATCGCCCGCGAGGTCGTCGAACCCGGAACGCCCGGGCTCGCGGCCGTCGTGGAGGCATTCGGCCCCGGGATCCTGACCGCAGACGGAACCCTTGACCGGCCCGCGCTCGGTTCCATCGTCTTCGCCGACCCGGAGCGGCTGGCGACGCTCAACGCGATCGTGCATCCCCTGGTCGGAGCGCGCTCCCAGGAGCTGGAGAAGACGGCCGGACCGGACGCGGTGGTCGTCCACGACGTACCGCTGCTCACCGAGAACGAACTGGCCCCGCTCTACGACCTGGTGATCGTCGTGGACGCCGCACCCGGGACGCAGCTGGACCGGCTGGTCAGGCTGCGTGGGATGGCCGAGTCCGAGGCGCGGGCGCGGATGTCGGCGCAGGCCGCCCGTGAGCAGCGCCTCGCCATCGCCGATCTGGTCGTCGACAACGACGGGCCGCTGGAGGACCTGGAACCGCAGGTGCGCGAGGTCTGGGCGGAACTGACCCGCCGGGCCGCGGCGGACGCTCCGTAGGGGTCGGCGTCCGGGCCGGTCCTCCGCCCTCCGCGCTCCGCCGGATCCCTCGTCGGGCCGCACCATCCGTCAGGCATGGGTCAAGGCTCCACCGGATGTGCGGCGCCGCACGTAGCATCGAAGCGGTGCACATCGTTTTCGCCACGCTCACCGTGCTGGGCGGGCTGGTCGCCGCCCTCGCCGGCGGACACGGCCTGCGGCAGACCCGCCGGATCACCGGCGACGGCCACCTCGTCATGGCGCTGGTGAAGCAGCCGTCCCGGGATGCGCAGCGGCCGCTCCTGGAATTCAAGACCCGGGACGGCCGGGTGATGGAGATCGTCTCGCCGGTCGCCGAACTGACCGTGGGCACATCCGTCGGAGTCTCCTACGACCCCCGTGACCCGCGCGACGTGGTGGTCGACGGACACCGGCGGACGGGTGTCGACCGGGGGTTCGTGATCGTCGGCCTGTTGCTCATGGTGATCGGGCTGGTGCTCGCGGTCTCCGGTCTCTGACGCCCGCGGGCGTCCCGGTCGTCAGGGTGCGCCGCCTCCCGGGCATCCGATCGGAATACCGCTGCCGGGTCCCGTGTTGCAAACGTGGAGCGAGGGGAAGGATGCGACCGTGCCCGAAAGCAACCCGGAGACGCACGTCATCGACTACCGGGCGGCTGAGCAGTTGCTCGCCGCCAGGGATCCGCGTGGAGCCGTGAAGCTGCTGGACTCGGTGATCGCGGCCCACCCCGAGAACACGGCGGCCCGTCTGCTGCGCGCCCGCGCCTTCTTCGCCGCCGCCCAACTGCGCCCTGCCGAGCTCGAGTTCGAGCTGGTCCTGGAGCGCGAGCCGGACAACGCCTTCGCCCACTTCGCCCTGGCCCGCACCTTCGAGCGTGCGGGCCGCCCGGAACAGGCCATGCGCCACTTCCGCCTGGCCGCGGCGCTGGAGCCCAAGCCGGAGTATCTGAGGGCGGCCCGCTTCGACGCGGACGCGTGACCGTCCGCCCGTCGACTCCGCGGCGGTCAGCCGCGGTCCGGTTCGTACGGGGGGACATCACGACCCGGCTGGTAGTGCGGGCCCTGACGGATGTGGCGTACGACCAGGACCATGTCCACCAGCACGATCACCAGCAGCGCTCCGCACGCCGCGGCCCAGCCGGGGCGGGAGGCGAGAGCGAAGGCGACCATCCCGCCGGCCGTCCAGAGCAGGCCCCACACACTCAGCCAGAACCGCATCCGCAGCGGACTGCGTGCAGTGCTCGGTTCACTCCCGGTACGCATGGCCATCCCATCTCCCCTTCCAGCATGCACCCACGGCGTTCCACCGGACACGTCGGATACGCCGGCGGGATCCGTCCGGCTGCCCGCATCCTGAGAGGTACGGATCCGGAGTCGCCCGGACCCGTACCGCGCCCGACCGACCCGAGGGGGAGGAGCCGCCGGTGACAGGCGCTCTGGCGGAACTGCCGGCGGAGGAGGAGCTGGCGGGCGAACTGCTGGACCTGGCCGTCCCGCACGAGGACATCAACGAACTCCTTGCCCAGCGCGGCCGTATGGCGACCGACCCCGGCCTGTGTCGGATGCTGGAGGCGGGTGTCCGGGACATGGTGGAGGGCATGGGGAGGTTCGACGGTGGCGGGGACCTGCCACGTCCCGAGGACTCCGGCCCGCTCGGCCGCTGCTTCCCCGTCTACGTGTTCGTCGCGACCCTGCCGTACGTCCGGGCCTATCACCGCAAACGCTCCGTCCCGGAGGCCGTCTCCCGGCACACCCTCGCCGACCTCGGCCGTCAGATGGCCGTCCACCGCAGGAGGCACGGCGTCGGAGGGCTGCCGATACCGGGCTGGCTCGGACTGCACTTCCGCGGTGAGCTCTACCAGTTGGGCCGGCTCCAGTTCGAACGCAGCCGTCTGAGCCGGCGTACCGGGGAAGCGGTGAGCGCGGCCGGACTGCCCCTCGGACCCGGCGACCCCGTTCTGAGCCTGCACATCCCCGATTTCCTCGGGCCGCTCACGCCCGCGTCCTGCGACCGCTCGCTCGCTCTGGCCAGGGACTTCTTCCCACGGCACTTCCCCGAGGAGACGTACCGGGTCGCCGACTGCCACTCGTGGCTGCTCGACCCGCAGCTCGCCGCCCATCTGCCGCGGGAATCCCACATCCGCCGCTTCCAGGACCGCTTCCGGACCGCCTACGAGGAGAAGGACGCCGATGACAGCGGACCGGTCGGCTTCGTGTTCGGCGACCCCGACCTGGCGGCCGCCGACCTGCCACGGCGCACCTCGCTGGAGCGGGCGATCGGCGATCATCTGCGGGCGGGCCACCACTGGTACGGCGGACACGGCTGGTTCGAGCTCTGAGCAAGCAGCGTGCACCGGCGGCGAATTGAAGAAAATCGAAGAGTTCTGAAAGAGGGGCCCGCGAGCGATGAGTCCGCGGGGCCAGCCCGGTCTACCTCCCGAGAGCACCGCAGAGCCTTTACCGGAGGAGACCACCATGTCCGCGACGACCGCCGCCACCACCACGAACACCGCCGCCACCACCGCGAACGGAACGCGACTGAGCCGCCGCGCGAACATCGCCACGCTCACGCTCCAGATCGTGCTCGCTCTCTTCATGGCCGTCCCCAGCGCGGGCCCCAAGCTCGTCGGTCACTCCTCCGCCGCGGAGTCCTTCGACAAGATCGGGTTCGGCGACTGGTTCATGTACCTCACGGGCGGCCTGGAGCTGGCCGGTGCGATCGCCCTGGTCATCCCCATCCTGTCCGGGGCGTCCGCCATGGCGTTCATGGGTCTGATGACCGGCGCGTTCATCACTCAGGTGACCGTGTTCGACGGTCAGTACGCGATCACCCCCGTCATCCTGTTCTTCGTCTTCGCCGTCATCGCCTGGGCGCGCCGTCACAAGACGGCGGAGCTGGTCGCGCTGGTCCGCGAACGCACCTGACGGCGCCGGGCGTCCGCGCTCCGGCCGTCGGGATCTCCACCGCAGTCAGGAAAGGCCGCACCCGCCGAGGGTGCGGCCTTCCTGCGTCCGGGGCGGGCGCCGGTGGGCTGTCGTTCCGGGGCGTGTCGTGGCGTGGCGGTCCCGGGGCGTTTGCCGGTGAGTGGCGGTTCCCGGGCGTCTGCGGATGTGCGGCGGAGGGGAGGCGCCCGACGCTCGACCGACGGGGCATTTCGGGCATATCGTGGTAATGGACATCCGGCTCGGACGGTAGGGGGTGCCCTGATGGTCGAGGAGCTGGTGATTGCGGGCGTGTCGGTCGTGTCGGCAGCCGTGGTGTACACAGTGGCCGCCGCGCGGGTGGTCAAGCAGTACGAGCGGGGCGTGGTCTTCCGCCTCGGCCGTCTTCATGGAAGCGAGCGCGGCCCGGGATTCACTCTGATAGTCCCGGGTGTGGACCGGCTCCGTAAGGTCAATATGCAGATTGTGACGATGCCGGTTCCCGCGCAGGACGGCATCACGCGGGACAATGTGACGGTCCGGGTCGACGCGGTGATCTATTTCAAGGTGATCGACCCTTC
>NZ_JBEOSJ010000022.1:0-1219 GCF_040302905.1 Streptomyces sp. NPDC096193
TGCTGGAGTTCCACTGGATGCCGCCGGTGCTGTGGATCGGGATCATCGGCATGCTGATCCTGACCCGCTGGTGGGACTTCTGGACCGGCTGAGCGCGCGTCCGCGCGGGTGACCATCCGCGTACGACAGCACCGGGCCCCCCGTGCCGATGGCGACGGGGGGCCCGGTGCGTGCCGGCCGACGACTAGTCGTTGGCCACGCCGTTGCCCGAGAGCACCGGGATCTGGCTGAGAAGGTGCGACAGGGTGTCGTCACCCTTGACCTGGGTGGAGTTCTCGGCGCACTGCTGGTTCTGCTGGGTCGTCAGCAGGTCCTGGACGGTGATCGGCACGACGCCGACGACGGAACCGACGTCGAGCTTCGCCGGCAGACCGATGCAGGGCTTGTTGAGCGAGCCCTGGACGAGGCCGAGCTGGGTGCTCTGCTCGCCGTCGGTCGAGAAGTTGCCGTAGGCCTGCGCGGCGCCGTTGCCGCTCAGGGCCGTCGTGTCATTGCCGTTGCCGACGGCCATAGCCTGCGGGGCCATCGTCGCCCCCGCGGCCGCCACGGAAAAGGTGATCGCGGCAGTTGCCATAACCTTCTTGAGCATGTTCCGTCCTTCTGTCGCCTGGATGCCCACTGCTGGAGCGCCCTGACAACCAGCGGCCCGGGCGAATGGTTCCGGCGGTTCACTCAAATGGTCTTGTCCGGCCCGCGCGGCAATACGGTTCGCGGAAGCTCCGGCGCGTATACGCATTGGGCCGAATGGGGGGCAGCGGCGAGGCGTGCGTGTCATCTCTGTGCCTCATCCGTTTTGATCCGTGTGAGCCCGGACCCCGGGCAAACCATCGAACAGAAGGTGCTGTTTTCATGAAGACTGCCAAGAAGGCCGCCCTGGTCCTCGCCACCGCCGGGCTCGCCGCCGGTTCCGCCGCCGGTTCCGCGTTCGCCGACGCCGGCGCCCAGGGTGCGGCCGCCCACTCCCCGGGTGTCCTGTCCGGCAACGCGGCCCAGGTCCCGGTCCACATCCCGGTGAACGTCTGCGGCAACAGCGTCAACGTGATCGGCCTCCTGAACCCGGCGTTCGGCAACACCTGCGTCAACGACTGATCTCCGCTTGTGCGTTTCCAGGGTGGCGCCCCGGTCCTGACCCTACTGGGGCGCGGTGGAGATCCCGTACCGGCCGTACTACGCGTACGAGGAGACGCTGGCCACCTTCGGCGACGAGGCGGGGCTCACC
>NZ_JBEOSJ010000022.1:1229-18617 GCF_040302905.1 Streptomyces sp. NPDC096193
GCCGCGGTGAACCACTCCGAAGGTCTGGCGACGGCCGGGAACAATGCGGGGGCATCCGCGGTTCTGGTTTCCTGACCGGGGCGCCACCCTTGTGTCCGGGCACCCGGGAAGGGCACGGGACGAGGGGCACGGGACGAGGGCCGCGACACAGAGCCGTAAGGCGGACAGAGGGCCGTAAGGCGGGGGACACGACAAAGGCAAGGCGGGGAGCACGGCAAAGGCGGGGTGCAGCCTGTGGCTCCGCACCCCGCCCTGCTCGGACCCGTGCCGTGACGGCAGGCTCAGCCGCCGAGCTCGACCCCGCCCAGCATGGGGGTCAGCGACGCCGCGGTCTTGAGCACCTGCTGCGGGGCCTGGCCCTTGACGTTGTTGAGGTCGGTCACGGTCCGGGCGACGTCCGTCACCGCGGAGGTGTCCGCCTGGCCGAGATCCTGCGTCGAGGAGAGCGCCTTGACCAGGCCGCCGTTGAGGCTCATCGGGGGCATGGCCGTCATGTCGGCGGCGACTGCGGGGGAGGCCGACCCGATCGCGGCGACGGAGCCCACAACGAGCGCGGCAATCCTCGAGTGCTTCATCTTTTCGCATCCCTTTCTCCGTGGCGTTCATCGCCATCGTCGGGTTGGCTAACGAGTCCTCGACGCCGGAGAAACCCCTGCTCGAATTCTCGTATCAGCTGTTCTTTGCGGTCGAACGGCCGGCCTTGTGCGGCCTGCTCGACGGTGCCTTTCCGGGGCGAGCGAGCCCTGCGTGATTTTCCGCCCGATCTCTGACAAAGTGCCTTCTGATTTGTCGCGTTGATCGAACATGGGGAGCCGTACATGTCGAAGTCGACGGGCTTCGCAGCGCGAGGCGTCCTGGGCGCCATGCTCTGCCTGGCGTTCTCGGCCGCTCCCCTTCCGGCCGGCGCCGCCCCGGGCGAGGAATCGCCTCGCCTTCCTTTCACCCAGCGGTATCAGGCCGTGCAGCACGGTGGTGTCGTCCGCACCGCAAATTCCGCGATCACCTGCCGAAGTCCCAAGTCCCCTTCGGCTCAGTCGTGTTCGGCGGTACGTGCGGGTGGCGCGGGAGCCAACGACGACTGGGACATGTTCTACGTCGATGAGGACGACGACCCCAACACCTACAACTCCAGCCGTGCCGTGCTGGATCTGCCCGCGAATTCCCGCGTGACGTACGCCCGTCTGTACTGGGGCGGAAACCTGCGGGTCAGCGAGCAGAAGCCGCCCAAGGACAACGGCCGGATCCTGATCGCCGAACCCGGGGGCCGCTACAAGGCGGTCCTCGCCGACACCCGCGTCGCCCACCGTGACACGGCCGGCAGTGACGTCTACCAGGCTTCCGCCGACGTCACCCCGCTGGTGCGCCAGAGCGGCGCCGGCCTCTACACCGTGGCGCAGATCAATGTGGCCATGGGGCACTCCAAGGCCGGTGCCTGGGGTGGCTGGACGCTGGTCGTCGCGTACGAGAATAGTGCGGAGCCGCTGCGGCAGATCTCTCTCTGGGACGGTTTCGAGACGCTGGACGCCCGGCGCACGACCCAGGAGGTCCAGCTCGGCGGGCTGCGTATCCCCGCACGCGGAAACGGCCGCGCCGGAATCGTCTCGTACGACGGAGACCGCGGGCAGAAGGGCGATCGTGTGGACGTCCGTACGCCTGGCGGAAAAGCGTTCGGGCTTTTGGATTCCGCGAATCCGGCGACCGATGTCATGAACTCCACGATCGCCGGTCCGGCCGGTGCGATCAGCCGTCAACCTGGCCATATGAACACTCTGGGATACGACTCCGACGTGTTCGACATCAGGCCCGCACTGGTGTCCGGTGGGACGAGTTTGATTTTCCGGTTCAACGCCGAAAACCTCGGATACTTCCTCGGCGTTCTCTTCGTGCAGGCAGACACCCGCCGCTGACGTCTTGATGCGGCGCTGCTCGTTCGAGCCAGATCCACAGTCCACGTCCGAAGAGAGCCGCACGTGCCGCACAGCAGTCGGGCTGATCCGAGCCAACTGACGATTTTTCACCTGGTCCAGCCGGTGGACGGGGGAGTCGCACGGGTCGTCACCGACCTTGTCCGGGCTCAGGTTGCCGAAGGGCTGCGGCCGGTCGTGGCCTGCCCGTCCGGCGGCGGACTCGCCGACAGCGCCGCGGCGGCCGGCGCACGCGTGCGGACCTGGTCCGCGGTCCGTGCCCCCGGGCCCGGACTGCCCAGGGAGGTTCTGGCCGCGGCCCGGCTGATCCGCGGTACGGGCCCCCAGCTGATCCATGCGCACAGTGCCAAGGCGGGGCTCGTCGCCCGGCTCGCCGTACGCGGGCGGGTGCCGACCGTCTTCCAGCCGCACGCCTGGTCCTTCGACGCGGTCGAGGGGCGCGCGGCCGAGATGGCGCTGACATGGGAGCGCTTCGGCACCCGCTGGAGCACCAGGACGCTCTGCGTCAGCGAGAGCGAGCGGCAGGCGGGGGAGCGGGCGGGGATCGCCGCCCGCTGGGCCGTGATTCCCAACGGCATCGACCTCGGTCACTTCGGTGCGCGGGACGGCACGGACGGCACGGACGACCAAGCACAGGCCGACGAGCACACCTACGAGCACACCGACGAGGAGACCCGCCGCAAGCGGGCACGGCTGGCTCTGCCCGAGTTGGGCGACCTGCCCGCCGACGCACCGCTGGTCCTGTGCGTGGGACGGCTGTGCCGCCAGAAGGGCCAGGACGTCCTGCTGCGCGCCTGGCCCCGGGTGTGCGAACTGGCCCCCGGCGCACGGCTGGTACTGGCGGGAGACGGCCCCGACCGCGAGCGGCTCACCGGGGCCGCCCCGCGCAGCGTCCTGTTCGCCGGTGCGGTCCAGGACATCAGGCCGTGGCTGCGCGCCGCGGACCTCGTCGTCCTGCCCTCCCGCTGGGAAGGCATGGCGCTCGCCCCGCTCGAAGCGATGGCCTGCGGAAGGCCGGTCGTGCTGAGCGACGTCAGCGGGGCGCGGGAGAGTCTGCCGCCCGGCCACGAGGCCCACTCCCTCGTACCGCCGGACGATCCGCCGGCCCTTGCGGCCGCCCTCGGCAGGCTGCTCCAGGACGCGGAACTGCGCCGTGCGCTGGGCCGCGAGGCGAAGGCCCACATGCGGGCGACCTGCGACGTACGGAAGACCGCCGCCGCCGTGTCCGGCCTCTACCAGGACCTTCTGAGCTCGCCCCGCCCCCTGACGAGGAAGCGCATCACACGATGACGACGGAGAGTGCCCCCGCGCCCCGAGCCGCCCAGGCCAGGGCCGTCCAGCGCCCGGCCGCCACGATCCATCCGCCCCGCAGGGCCTTTGACGGCGAGGCCGCGGCGCTCGGCCCGCGGAGCATCGACGGCCGCGGTCCGGTCCTGGCGCTGCTCGCCGCCGACGTGCTCGCCGTCGCCCTCACCGCCGGTCTGCTGCTTCCCCGGCTGCCCTGGCCGCCGGTCGTCCTCGGCCTCCTCGCGGTCCTCCAGCCGGCGGCGCAGGCCTGCCGCGGTCTCTACCGGCCGAGCCTGTCCCCCTCGGCCCTCACCGAACTGCCCACGGTCGGCGCGCTCGCGCTGGTGCAGTGGATCGCCGTCGCCGAGGCGCTCACGGCGTACAGCGGCGGATACGCGACCGGCTGGACCACCCTCGCCTGCGCCGTCGTCGCGCAGACGGCGCTCTGCTGCGGCGCCCGCTCGCTCGTCTACCGCTTCAGGCGCTGGACGGCCGTGCGCCGGCCGCAGTCGGCACTGGTCGTCGGCGGCGGGCCGCTCGTCCAGCAGGTCGTCCACGCGCTGTACGAGCACGCGGAGTACGGGATGCGGCCGGTCGGGCAGGTGGCCCCGCGGCGGACACCGGCGCAGGGCGGGGCCGGGCCGCTGCCGGTGCTGGTCAGCCGGCAGGACGTCACCCGCGCGGTCATCCAGAACTCGGTGCGGCACGCCGTGTTCACCACCGAGCCGAACTGCGACGCCGAGACCAGCGCGCTCGTCCCGCTGCTGACCGAACACGGCTGCCGTCTCTGGCTGGTGGACGGTGGCGCGGCTGCCGGGAGCCCCGCGTACCGCGCGGCCGGGCACGACCATCTGTGGGGGTTCTCGGCGCAGCCCCTCAACGCCGGGCTGCACCGGCCGGTCGCCCTCGCCGTCAAGCGCGTCGTCGACATCGTCCTGGCTGCCATAGCGCTGCTCGTGGCGGCTCCCGTGATGGCGGTGTGCGCGCTCGCCGTACGGTTCGCGGACGGGCCCGGGGTGATCTTCCGGCAGGAGCGCATCGGCCTGGACGGACGGCCGTTCGTGCTGCTGAAGTTCCGCACGCTCCGGCCCGCCGACGAGCACGAGTCCGCGACCCGCTGGAGCGTCGCCCGCGACCGGCGCATGAGCTTCACCGGGACCGTGCTGCGCAAGTCGTCGCTCGATGAACTGCCGCAGCTGTGGAACGTGCTGCGCGGCGACATGAGCCTGGTCGGCCCGCGGCCCGAACGGCCGTACTTCGTCGCCACGTTCAGCCGGATCCACCCCGGCTACCAGGCGCGCCACCGGATGCCCGTCGGCATCACCGGCCTCGCCCAGATCAACGGACTGCGCGGCGACACCTCCATCGAGGAGCGCGCCCGCTTCGACAACCACTACATCGACACCTGGACGCCCTGGCAGGACGTGTGCATCCTCGCGCGCACCGCCGTCTCGCTGTTCCGGCTCGGAGGCAGCTGAGCATGAGCGTCCTGTGGTCCGCCGAGCCCGCCGTCCGAACCGCCGGGCCCCCGGTGGGGCCCCCGCCGGCGGCCGACCGTGTCCGCCGCGCCGCGGCCCACTGGTGGCCGCTGCTGCCGCTGATCGTCACCGTTCTGCTGCTCGCCGCCCCGCTCGCCCCGCAGAGCCAGGCGGGCTCCGGCGGCCTCGCACCCGCCGACCTGGCCTCCGGTGTGCTGGTGCTGTTCGCGCTGGTGCGCGTGGTGCGGACGCGGGCCAGACCGCTGACCCCGGTCGCCGCGATCGTTCTCGGCATCCCCGCCGTGGGGTTCGCCGTAGCCACCGTCACCGCCGCCGACCCGCAGGCCGGCCTGCCGGGCCTCGTCCGTTACCTCCAGGTCTTCGTGCTGGTGCCCGCCGCCGTCGTGCTGCTGCTGCGCGACGCCCGCGACTTCCGTGTCGTCATCGGCTGCCTCACCGCCCTCGCCCTCGTGCAGGGCGCGATCGGCATCCACCAGTACGCCACCGGAACCGGCGCCTCGTACATGGGTGAGGACATCCGGGCCGTCGGCACCTTCGGACCGACCGACGTCATGGGTATGGCCACGGTCGTCGCGTACGGGCTGCTGGCCGCCGCCGCCCTCGCGCTGCGCCCACCCGCCGGGACCCCCCGGAAGGTCCGTCTTCTCGCACCGGCCGCGGCCGGTGTGCTGATCGTGCCGCTGGCGCTGTCGTTCAGCCGGGGCTCCTGGATCGCGACCGCCGTCGCCGCCCTCGCCATGATCCTGCTGACGGGGCTCCGCCAGGCCGTACGGGCACTCGCCGTGCTCACCGCCGTCGGCGTCGTGCTCGTCGGCGGTTTCGGTGTCGGATCCGAGATGATCTCCCAGCGGCTCAGCAGCATCACCCAGGTGACCGCGGCGCCCGACCGCTCCGTCACCGACCGGTACACCATGTGGGACGCCGCGACGAGCATGTGGCGCGAGCAGCCGGCCGCGGGCGTCGGCCTCAAGGGCTTCCCCGCCCACCGTGACGGGCACGCCTCCATCGGCCTCTCCTCGGGCAGCGACACCGCGGGCGCCGGTCACGCCTTCCAGAAGCAGCCCCTGCTGTCACCGCACAACATGTATCTGCTGGTCCTCAGCGAGCAGGGCCTCATCGGCCTCACCGCCTTCGTCGGCAGTTGGGCGGCGGTCCTCGCCGGCGGGGTGCGCCGACTGGTCCACGCCCGCCGGGTGCGCACCGCGGCGGCGGACTGCGGACTGGCCGCCGTCGGACTGATGCTCTGGCAGACCGTCGACTTCCTGTACGCGGACATCGGCGGCCCCTCGACCGTCCTCACCGGTGTCGTCCTCGGCCTCGCCGCCTGGTGGGCGCTGGCCGCCCGCGACGAGAAGACTCCGGCATGAACGACACCAGCACCGGACCGGCCGTACGGCCCGCGCCGACCGGCACCGAGCCGCCCCGGCTCGGCAACTTCCTCGCCAAGGCCGCCGCCGTCACGGCCGGTCTGACCGCGGCCGGGGCACTGCTCGGTCTCGTACGCGACCAGGCCATCGCACAGATCTTCGGCGCGAGCACCGACAGCGACGCCTTCCTGATCGCCTGGACCGTGCCCGAGATGGCGTCCACGCTCCTCATCGAGGACGCGATGGCGCTGCTCATGGTGCCCGCCTTCAGCCACGCCCTGGCCCGGCGCGCCGCCGACCGCGCCCGCGACCCGGTACGGGAGCTGGTCTCGGCCACCCTGCCCCGGCTGTTCGCGCTGCTCGCCTGCGCCGCCGCCCTGCTGATCGTGTGCGCGCCGCTCGTCGTCGGGGTCCTCGCCCCCGGCTTCGACAAACCGCAACTGGCCGTCGACTGCACCCGGCTGACCGCGCTGACCGTCCTCACCTTCGGGATCGCCGGATACTTCAGTGCGGCCCTGCGCGCGCACGGCACCTTCGTGCCGCCCGCCGGTGTCTACCTCGCCTACAACGTCGGCATCATCGCCACCACCCTGGCGCTCCACTCCCTGTGGGGCGTACGCGCCGCGGCGGCCGGCGTCGCGGTCGGCGGGCTGCTCATGGTGCTCGTACAACTCCCGTCCTTCGTCCGGCGGGTGACGCGGAGCCGGCCGCGGCGCGCCGAGCGCATCCCCCGGCAGCGCAGCGCCCAGCCGCTCATCGGGTTCGCCGTCCTCGCGCCGGTCGTCCTCTTCGCCGTCAGCCGGCAGTCCCAGGTCCTCGTCGAGCGGTTCCTCGCCTCGTCCCTGCCCGGCGGCGCGATCTCCCATCTCAACTACGCGCAGAAGGTCGCCCAGTTGCCGATGGTGCTGTCCCTGATGATCTGCACGGTCACCTTCCCGGTGGTCGCGAAGGCGATGGCGGACGGCGACCGGGAGCGGGCCCGCCGCCGGGTGGAGCACGATCTGGCGCTCGCCGGGATGGTCGTACTGCTCGGCACCGCGCTCGTCCTCGGCTACGCGCCCCAGCTGATCGAAGTCCTGTTCCAGCGCGGGGCGTTCGACGCGCGGGACACCGAGACCACGGCCACCGTCATGCGCGTCTACGCCACCGGGCTCCTCGGCCACTGCCTGGTCGGCGCGCTGGGCCGGCCGTTCTTCTCCGCCGGGCGGCCCACCTGGTACCCGGCCGCCGCGATGGCCGGTGGTCTGCTGGTCACCACCGTCGCGGGCGCGGCGGCGGTCGGCCGTTTCGGCGTGTACGGCATCGCGGCGGCCAACGCCGCCGGCATCACCACCACCGCCGTAGTGCTGCTGTGCGGCCTCGGCTCCCGGGTGATCGCCATCGAGGTGCGCTCCATCGGCATCTCCCTCGGCCGGCTCGGCGTCGCCGCCGCCGTGGCCTCCGTCGCCGGCGGGCTGACGGCTCCGCTGGTGGCCGACCCCCTGCTCAGCACGGTCACCGGCGGTCTGCTGGTGCCCACAGTCTTCCTCGTCACGGGGTTCGCCGTCAGAGCCCCGGAAGTCCTCCATCTGCTGACCCTGACCCGGCAAAGGATCCGTCATGTCCGCTGACACGGCGCAGACGCACACCGTCGCGCCCACCCGCACCGGCCGTTCCGCCTGGCCCTGGATCCTGATGTACCACTCGGTGGCCGATCCGACGGACGACCCGTACGGCATCACCGTCGCCCCTGACCGGCTCGACCTCCAGCTCGGGTGGCTGCGCCGCCGCGGGCTGACCGGCGTCGGCGTCGGCACCCTGATGCGGGCCCGCGCCCGCGGCGAGGACCGCGGCCTCGTCGGCCTCACCTTCGACGACGGGTACGCCGACTTCGTCGACGCCGCCCTGCCGGTGCTGGAGCGCCACGACTGCGCGGCGACCCTCTTCGTCCTGCCCGGGCGGCTCGGCGGCGGCAACGAATGGGACCCGGAGGGCCCGCGCAAGCCACTGCTGACGGAGAAGCAGATCCACACCGCCGCCGCGGCCGGGACCGAGATGGCCTCCCACGGCCTCTACCATGTCGACCTGACGACGCTCGACGACGAGGTCCTGCGCCAGGAGACCCTGCGCAGCCGCGAATGGATCCATCAGCTCACCGGCACGGCCCCGGAGGGCTTCTGCTATCCGTACGGCACGGTCGACGAGCGGGCCGTCGAAGCCGTCCGCGAAGCGGGCTACAGCTACGGCTGTGCGATCCGGCCCGGTGCCCTGGCCGGGCCGCACGCCCTGCCGCGTACGCACATCAGCCAGGCCGACCAGGGGCTGCGCCTGACGGTGAAGCGGCTGCGGCACCGGCTCGGGACGTGACCGCGGTGAAGGCGCTGCACATCATCACCGGCCTCGGCGCAGGCGGTGCCGAGCAGCAGCTGCGGGTGCTGCTGCGCCATCTTCCGGTGCACTGCGACGTGGTGACGCTGACGAACCCCGGTGCGGTCGCCGACGGGCTGCGGGCGGACGGTGTCGACGTGCTGCACCTCGGGATGCGGGGCAACCGGGACCTCCAGGCGCTGCCCCGGCTGACCCGCCTGATCCGGCGGGGCGCGTACGACCTCGTCCACACGCATCTGTACCGCGCCTGCGTCTACGGGCGGATCGCGGCGCGGCTCGCGGGCGTCCGCGCCACCGTCGCGACCGAGCACTCGCTCGGGCGGGCCGAGATCGAGGGCCGGCCGCTCACCCGCCCGACCCGCGCGCTGTACCTCGGCACCGAGCGGCTGGGCTCGGCGACGGTCGCCGTCTCCGACACGGTCGCGGCCCGGCTGTCCGACTGGGGCGTGCCCGCCGAGCGGATCCATGTCGTCCCCAACGGCATCGACGCCGCCCGCTTCCGCTTCAGCGCCGCCGAACGGCTCGCCACCCGGGCCCGTCTCGGCATTGCGCCGGACGCCTTCGTGGTGGGCGGGGTCGGCCGCCTGGTGCCCGGCAAACGCTTCGACGTCCTGGTCCGCGCGGTGGCGGCGCTGCCCGGCGCCCGGCTCCTGGTGGCGGGCGACGGCCCCGAACTGACCGCGCTGAACACCCTGGCCGCCCGGCTCGACGCCGCCGACCGCATCCGCTTCCTCGGCGAGTGCGACGCCCACGCCGGTGCGGCCGCCCCCGCCGTCCCGGCGCTGCTGAGCGCCATGGACGTGTTCGTCTCGGTCTCCCGCGAGGAGGCCTTCGGGCTCGCCGTGGTCGAGGCGCTGGCCGCCGGGCTGCCCGTACTGCACAGCACCTGCCCGGCCGTCGAGGACCTGCCGTCCCGTCAGGCCCCCGGCGCCCGCCGCATCGACGGCACCACGCAGGAGCTGACGGCCCTCCTGCGGGAGCGGATGACGGCCGCGGCGCAGCGGTTCGATCCGCCTCCGGCCGTTGCCCACTACGACATCGCCCGCAGCAGTGAACGCCTCATGGACGTCTACGCGCACGCGCTCGCCGCGAGCCCTTCCCGCATGCCCACCCCCTCGACCGAGAGAACACGCCGATGACCGAGTCGCCCCAGCAGGAACCCGCCGCCCGACGAGGGCACGGCCGGCTGCGCGCCAGGAACACCTCGCTGCCCCTGTGGTGGGCGCTTCCCGCGTGCGTACTCGCCGGTGCGCTGTGCGGCACCGTGTACGGCGTGACGGCGACACCGCAGTACGCGGCCACCAGCTATGTCATCGCCGTCTCCGACAAGGACGCCCAGCCCGGTGCCGCGCTCGGCTTCGCACAGGCGTACGGCCGGATCGCCACCAGCGACTCCACCCTCGCCAACGCGCGCGTGGCCGCCGGGGTCTCGGCGAAGACCCTGCGCAGCCAGGTGCGGACCGAGACCTCGCCCGACTCGCCGATGATCGCGATCACCGGTACGTCGGACCGGCCCGCCGAGGCGGCCGGCTTCGCCAACGCGGTGGCCGACGCCGTCTTCGTCGGCAGCAACCAGGTGGCCAAGAACACCGGGGTGCGGCTGATGAGCTTCTCCCCGGCCATTCCGCCCGCCGAACCCGTCTCTCCGTCGGCACCCCTCGCCGCGGCCGTGGGCGGCTGCACCGGAGGGCTCCTGGGTGGCCTGTTCCTGCTCGTGCGGCCCCGGCGCGGCAGCCGGCCCTCGGCCGTGACCACCGTTCCCGCCCCGGCCGGTTCCGTCGCGGCCGAGAGGGAGCTGGTGTGATGGACACGGAACGGGAGGGCATGGCCGTCACGCTGGTCCGCGACCAGCGTGACTTCGCACGGCTGCGGCCGGAGTGGGACGAGCTGCAACACCGCTGCTCCACCGCCACACCGTTCCAGAGCCACGCCTGGCTGGAGTCCTGGTGGCTCTCCTACGGCACGGACGGACGGCTGCGGATCGTGCTCGTACGCCTGGACGGTCGGCTGATCGCGGCGGCTCCTCTGATGCTGGTCCACCGTCCGATGCCGCTGCTCGTGTCCCTGGGCGGCGGAATCTCCGACTACGGCGACATCCTCGTCGACGACGAGCACGCGGACCGTGCGATCGAGGCCCTGGAGAGGGGACTCCAGCAGGCGGCCCGCCACGCGGTCATCGATCTGCGCGAGGTACGGCCCGGTGCCGCGGCCGAGCGGCTCTACGAGACCTGGACCGGCCCCAGGCGGCAGCTCACCGACTCCGTCTGCCTGGAGCTCCCGGCGGAGCCGATCGACGAGCTGGTCAAGCGGATGCCGTCCGGCCGGGCCCAGCGCGTCCGCGCGAAGCTGCGCAAGATCGACGCGCTGAGGATCGAGGGCTACACCGTCACCGAGCACGAGGTGCCCACCGCCATGGAGCACCTTCTGCGGCTGCACGAACTCCAGTGGCGGGGCCGCGGGGTGACGGTCGAGCATCTGCGTCCCAGGTTCGCGGAGCATCTGGTGCGGGCGACCCGCCGGCTGGTCCGCGACGGGAACGCGGCGCTCACCGAGTACCGGCTGGACGGCGAGGTCGTGGCGGCCAACGTGGCCCTGATGTCCGACGGCCTCACCGGCGGCTACCTCTACGGCGCCCACCCGGAGCTGCGCGAGAAGAAGGTCGACGTCGCGACGATGCTGCTGCGGCACGACGTCAATCTGGCGGCGGCGACCGGACGCAGGGTGGTGAGCCTGCTGCGGGGCAAGGAGTCGTACAAGAGCCACTGGCGTCCCGAGGCGGTCACCAACCAGCGGCTGATCATGGCGCCGTCCCGGCTCGGGCCTGCGCTGTCCCTGCACGCCGGGCGGGCACAGTTCCGCGACCACGCGGCGGGGACCGTGAAGGCACGGTTCCCCGCCGCGCAGCAGTGGCGTGCCCGGCTGAACGACCTGCGGGCGGCCGGGCCGCGCTGAGGACTGTCCGCTAGAACCAACTGCCGGGCAGCGGCACGCTGATGCAGATCTGCCGCTCGTACCCGCCCGCTCCCTGGCCGGGCCAGGCGCCGAGCCGCACCGGGAAGCACCACTCGGTGGAGTTCGTCTCCTTCGGCGGCACGGTGGGGGTCGGCTTCGGCGCCGGCTTGACGGGTGTGGAGGACGGGGTCGGCTGCGGAGCCGGCGTGGTCGGGGTGACCGGGACGGGTGTCGTCTCGACCGGCTTCGGCGTCACCGGAGCGGTCGGGGTCGGCGTCGGGGTCGGGGTCGGCGTGGGAGTCGGTGTGGGAGTGGGCGTGGGCGGCACGGGCGTCGGGGCCGGTACCGGTGTCGTCTCGACCGGCTTGGGCGTCGGCTTGGGAACAGGCACCGGCACGACGGGCGGGCTGGGCACGACCGGAGGAGTCGGTACGACCGGGGGAGTGGGGACGACCGGGGGAGTGGGCAGGACCGGCGGCGTCGGAAGGACCGGCTTCGCGAACAGCATCGACCGAAAGACCATCGACGACTTGGGGTTGTCATCACACTGCCAGACGCCGTGCGGACAGTAGTCTGTGATGGTCTGGTAGAGCGGTTTGTGCCGCTCGATCCATTCCAGCATTCCCCGCATGTACTCGGGGTTGTCGCCGTTCCGGAAGAGTCCCCATTCCGGGTACGAGATCGCCTTGTTGTGAGCCGCAGCGAATTCGACCTGCTTCTGCAGTCCGTACGGAGCCGTCGCCTGCTCCTGGAACGTCCGTCCGGGAGCCTGGTCGTACGAATCCATGCCGATGATGTCCACGACGTCGTCGCCGGGATAGCACTCGGTCCAGGGAATCGCGTCCGTCCCCCGGTTCGGGGCGAAGTCGAAGCGGAACTTCTGCCCCGGCACCGAACGCATGGCCGTGACGATGCGATTCCAGTACGTCTTCCAGGACGCCGGATCCGGGCCGCAGCGGTGCGTGTACGTGATGCCGTTCATCTCCCAGCCGAGCACGATCACCGTGTCCGGCGCCCCCAGGTCGACCAGACGGCCTGCCAGAGTCCGGAAGTGGTGATCGAACTGACCCTCGGCACCCGCCCTCAGCAGCCGGCGGACCTCGTGGTCGGGGACGCGCGCCTCGTTCCGCTCCAGCATGGGCACGTTGAGCACGAACAGCCGGTCGTCCGCGCCGCGCCGCCACCGGGCCCACTCGTCCAAGAAGTGCGAGCCGCCGGCGATGTTGGTCCACAGGTCGCCCGGCAGATAGGTGTGACCGACCTTCAGTTCCGTGCCGCCGAGCCATCGCGAGAGTTCCGCCATGCGCCGGACGCCGTCCGGGCCGTAGTGGAGATAGGCGCCCATGGCGACCGACGAGGGACTCGCCGGGGCCGGAGTCGGGTCGTCGGCCGGGGTCGCGCCCGCCGGGAGTTCTCCGTACACGCCCACGGAGATCAGGAGACTGGCGGCAACCGTCCCGATGCACGTGCCGGTGAGCCGGCGCCGTTGGGTCATGGCTCCTCCTTGCGAGCTGGCGGCCTGTCAGACCTGTCCGTGCTGTCGCATTCACGACGTACACGACCGTAGGCAGAAAGTCTTACTAATGGGCTGTCTGAAAGCTCGTCAGTAGGCCATTTGCGATACAGGGCGCGTTATTCAGGACCATCCAGGTGAAAGTTGTGACGTTGATGCCACCGTTCGACGACGGAGTTCCCGCTCTGGTGCTGCGACTCGACCGCAATCCCTTTCACCACGGCACGCTCGGAGCGGTCAGATCGCTGGGCCGCGCGGGTGTCGAAGTGCATGCCGTGGTGGAGTCGGCCGACAGTCCGGTCGCCCGCTCCCGCTTTCTGCACCGGGCCCATCCGGGGCTGAGGGGGACCGTCACTCCCGAGGCCTTCGTGGAGATGCTGCTGCGCGTCTCGGACCGGATCGGCCGACGGGCCGTTCTGGTCGCCATGGACGACGTGAGCGCGATCCTCGCCGCCGCGCACGGGCCGCGGCTCGCCGGGCGCTACGTCTTTCCCGAGCAGCCCGCCGGGCTGCCGGGGCGGCTCGCGGACAAGGCCGAGCTGGCCGAGCTGTGCGCTGCCGCGGGGATCGGTCATCCCGAGACCGTCGTCCCCGACGGCCCCGGCGAGGCGGCCGGCGCCGCGGACCGGCTCGGGCTGCCGCTGGTGGCGAAGTGGAGCCGGCCCTGGCTGCTGTCGCCCGCCACCGGGCTGCGCAGCACGACGCTCGTGCGCTCCGCGGACGAGGCGCGCGGACTCTTCGCCCGCAGCCCCCTCGCCGGGAGCAGGCTGCTCCTCCAGCGATTCCTGCCCGACGCGCCGGCGTCCGACTGGTTCTTCCACGGTTACTTCGGCCGCGACTTCACCTGTCTGCACGGGGGCAGTGGACGCAAGCAGCTGTCCTGGCCGGTCGGCACCGGCCTCACCGCGATGGGCCGCTGGCAGCCCAACCCCGAGGTGGAGGCGGCCGCTTCGCGGCTGGTCTCCCACGTCGGCTATCACGGCATCCTCGACCTCGACTTCCGTCGGGAGGAGTCCACCGGCAGCTATCAGCTGCTCGACGTCAATCCGAGGCCCGGCGCCCAGTTCCGGCTGTTCACGGACACGGGTGGCCTGGACGTCGTGCGGTCCCTGTACCTCGACCTCACGGGCGGTTCCGTGCCGGGTCCGTCCGCCCGGCCGGGACGCGTGTTCGTCGCGGAGAACTACGCGCTGCTCTCCGCTGCCGTGTCCGTGCGCCGGGGGAGGCCCGCCCCGGTGTCCGTACGCCGGGAGAGGCCCGCGGCCGGCCCGCGGCCGGAAAGCCCCGCGCAGGGCGTGGAGACCGCCTGGTTCGCACGGGACGACCCGCGGCCCTTCTTCTCCATGACCCGGGCCTGGTTCGGCCGCGGGCTGGGCAAAGGCGCCGGCCGGCTGCGGGCCCTGCTGGGACCGCACCCCGCGGCCGCCTCCCCCGGACCGCCCCGGCCGCGCGCGTCGGCCACCGACGGCTCCGCCGGCCGGACCGACACCGCGTCCCTGTCCTGAGCCGCCGCGCGCGGCCCCACGTCACGGCCGCGAGGCCCTGACCCACCCGAGCCCCGATGGCAGAGAGCGAGAAGCGAACCATGTACGACGTGGCAGTGATCGGCGCGGGCCCCTACGGCCTGTCGGTGGCGGCGCATGCCGCCGCGGCCGGGATGAGTCTGAAGGTCTTCGGCCGGACCATGGCCTCCTGGCGCGACCACATGCCGCAGGGCATGTTCCTGAAGTCGGAGCCGTGGTCGTCCAACCTCTCCGACCCCGGCGGCGACCGTACGCTCGAACGCTTCGGGGCGGAACGGGGCTTCGCCACCCGGCACGGGGAGCCGCTTCCCATCGGGGCGTTCACCGACTACGGGCTCTGGTTCGCCGAGCACGCGGTCCCGGGCGTCGACGAGCGGACCGTCACATCGGTCGCGCCGGCCGGGGACGGATTCCATCTCGCGACGGCCGACGGCGAACGGGTGCACGCCCGTACCGTCGTCCTGGCCGTGGGGGTCATGCCCTTCGTCACCGTCCCCGAGGCACTGGCCGGTCTGCCGCCGCGGTACGTCTCCCACAGCAGCGGCCACCGGGACCTGGACCGCTTCCGCGGCCGGGACGTGGTGGTCGTCGGGGCGGGGCAGGCGGCGCTGGAGACGGCGACCCTGCTCGCCGAGCGCGGCGCCCGGCCGCGCCTGGTGGCCCGCGCGGACCGGCTCAACTGGAACACCGTGCCCGAGCCGCTGGAGCGCGGCCCGCTGCGGTCGCTCCGCAGTCCGCACAGCGGCCTCGGCACCGGCTGGACGAGCTGGGTCTGGTCACAGACGCCCTGGGCCGTACGGAAGTTGCCCGCGTCCACGCGCGAGCGCATCGCGAACACGGCGCTCGGCCCGGCCGGCGCGTGGTGGCTGCGGGAGCGCTACGAGCAGCAGGTGCCCGCCCTGCTGGGGCATCACCTGCACGGCGCCGGGGTCCGGGACGGCCGGGTACGGCTGGTCCTCGGCGCGCCCGGCGGGGGCACGAGCACCCTGGACGCCGACCATGTCGTCGCGGCGACCGGCTTCACCCCCCACCTCGACCGGCTGGGTCTGCTCGACGCCTCCCTGCGACGGGCGGTCACCACCGTCGGCAGCAGCCGGGCTCCGGAGTTGAGCGCGGGGTTCGAGTCCTCGTGTCCGGGGCTGTTCTTCGCCGGGCTGCTGGCGGCGCCGTCCTTCGGTCCGTCCATGCGCTTCGTCCACGGCGCGACCTTCACGGCGCACCGGCTCGTCGCGGGGGTGCGCAGACGGCTGCGCGACAGGACTCCGGCCCGTGTGCCGCAGCCTGCCGCGCCGGTCGCCGCGGGGTCGGTGCCGGCGGTCAGGCCGGGTGGCGGTCGTCGTGGAGCCAGCCCCTGCGGGGCGGTGGAGGACCGTTGAAGGGGTCGGGGGAACTGGCGGTCGGTGTCGGGAAGTGGGAGAGGCGGTTCCACTCCACGTCGGGCCTGCCGGGAAGGGTGCGGCCGGCGGCTGCCCACTCCTTCGACAGCTGGTCGTAGATGGGGTTGCTGCCGGCGGGCGGGCCCGCCGGTCGGGGACTCGGATCCGGCGTGGAGAGCGTCTGGACGCGCTGCCATCGGGCAGGCGCAGTTGTCCTTGCCATAAGTCGGCAAACGCCTGCCCGCAGCCGAAGTCACTGCCGGGGGGTGGACACGGGGTACGGCAGGAACGGTTTTTCGAGCCCGGGTGGTGTGCCGGGCCCGTGCGCCCCCTCGCGCGCCCTCGAACCACCGTGGGGGACACGGGCGGCGACACGCCCGCGGATGGCGGATTTCCGGTGGAAAGGCCGTGATGATGCGGAAAACGACTCGCACCTAGGGGGTCCGATGCGTCAGGTAGTTTCCGCGCTGCTCCTCTCGACGCTCGCGATGGGCGCCACCGCCTGTCAGAGCGCCTCCGACGGCGGCCGGACACCGCCGTCCCCGGCCGCCGCCGAGGCGATGCCGCCCGACGCCAAGGCGTCCGGAGCGGGACGGACGGGCGCCCGCGGTCCGGGCACCCGGGGTCCGGCCCTCATCGGTGACACGGTCGATCTCGGCGGCCGGGCGTTCGGCGAGCACCTTCGGGTGTCGGTCCTCGGGTACGTCGACCCCGCCCGCAGCGTCCGCGCCGCGCACCGGCCGGCGGCCGGCAGGCGGTGGGTCGGTGTCGACCTCTCCGCGGTCAACGTCGGCGGGACGTCCTACGACGCGCGCATCACGAAGGCATGGGTCACCGACGAAAAGGGCCGCCGTCATCCGGCGGTCGGAACGGGCGAGATCACCACGGGATTCCCGGCGGCATGGAACACCCTTGCGGCCGGTGAACACGCAGAGGGCTGGCTGGTTTTCGAAGTCCCGGAGAATGCCCGGATCAGGAGGTTCCACAGCACTGTCGGAGATTCGCCGCTCACCTGGCAGCTTCAGCTTCCCCCATCCAGGTGAATGCGTGGCGGGGTGCGGTCCGGCAGGGCACTAGGGTGCCGAGCCATGACCACTGCGAACACCGCGAAAAACCCCGTTCAGCGCCGTGAGTTGGGAACTCTCTCCGTTCTCGCCTGGACCGGTGACCCCGAAGCCGGCCATGACATGCCGTATCTGCTGGCCTATTCGCTGGGCGATGGTGCGGAGGGCCCCGAGGCCGGAGAAAAGGCGGCCCTGGAAATGATCGGGGAACTCGGACTGAAGACCGGTGGTGGTATGACCGACGCCACCCGGGCCTCCTTCAACTCCCCGATCCGGCTGCTCGTCGAGGGCGGCCAGGCCGTCCTCACCCTGCCGAGTCTGAGCGCACAGTGCCCCGTCCCGAAGGAGTGGCTCGCCGCCGCCGAGGAGCGCGGCCATGTGCACTTCATGATCGCGAGCCGGCCGTGGGCCGAGGCGGCCCCGGGCCGGCCCGTCACCGAGGAGATGATGCAGGCCTTCCTCGGCGACGAGCAGACGCTCCTGACCGCGGCCCATGTCCTGCTGCCGGTCGGCCA
>NZ_JBEOSJ010000022.1:18716-127133 GCF_040302905.1 Streptomyces sp. NPDC096193
AGCTGCGGGCCTGACCCTCAGCGCGGCTCGAAGGCGAACGGCAGGGCCAGCTGCGGGCCTGACCCTCAGCGCGGCTCGAAGGCGAACGGCAGGGCCAGCTGCGGGCCTGACCCTCAGCGCGGCTCGAAGGCGAACGGCAGGGCGCGGACCCGGTTGTCGAAGCTGGAATCGACCAGCTCGGCCGCGCCCACGGCCCGCAGATCGCGAGGCCGGGTGAACAGCTCGTGGAAGAGCGCCTTCATCTCCTGCCGCGCCAGATGGGCCCCCAGGCAGTAGTGCGGCCCGCCGCCTCCGTACCCCAGATGGGGGTTGGGCTCGCGGGTGATGTCGAAGACGTCGGGATTCTCGAAGACCGCCTCGTCGCGGTTGGCCGACGCGTAGAAGAGCACCACTTTCTCGCCGGGGTGGAAAGCACGGCCACCGAGCTCGCACGGTGCGGCGACGGTACGGCGGAACTGGATGATCGGCGTCGAATGGCGCACGATCTCCTCCACCGCAGCGTCGGCACGGCGCTCGAAGTCGGACATCAACAGGGCGCGCTGGTCGGGATGTCCGGACAGCAGCGCCAGTCCGTGGGCGATCGCATTGCGCGTGGTCTCCACACCTGCGACGAGCAACAGGGAGAAGAACGCGCCCAGTTGGCGTGAGGAAAGGGACTGTCCGTCGATGTCGGCGGTCACCAGCGCCGAAATGAGGTCACCGGTCGGGCGGCTGCGCCGTTCCCGGGCCAGTCTCGCCATCACCAGTTGCATATGGGCCAGGGCACGCAGTCCGCGCCCCGGCATCCGAAGTCCGCGCTTCACCCCGACGTTCTCCGACGCCTGGTCGATCCGTTCGGCGATCTCCCGACGGTACCGCTCGGGGATGCCCATCAGATTGCAGATGATCTCGAACGGCATACGGGAGGCGACGGACGCCACGAAGTCGCGCGGGCGTTCGGCGATCATCTCGTCGACGATGCGCCGGGCGACCTCGCGCACATCGTCCTCGGCGTCGGCGAGCAGCTTCGGGGTGAAGGCCCGCGAGACGATCCTGCGCATCCGGGCGTGCTCGGGACCGTCCATATTGACCATCGAGTTGCCGAAGACCGCCTTGGCCCAGGCGGCCGGCTCCGGTGTGGTGACACCGGGCGCGCTGGCGAAGTCCTTCGGCCGGCGGCTCGCCTCCATCACGTCGGCATGGCGGACCAGGGCGTGGAAACCGGGCCCGGTGCCGAAGCGCGCGGGCGCGGGGAGGCCGCGCAGCAGGGCGAACGACTCCAGGCGGACGGACCGCGGCAGCCGCCAGAACGCCGGATCGGCGAGATCGACGTCCTCCACGCGCAGCGGGGGCGGTGCGGACGACTGCTTCGGGACCTTCATGACCACTACCTCCTGGGGCTCGGGCGGCCATGCCGGCCCCATGCGCGGAGCCGGATGACCGACAGCAACCCGAGAGTGGACGAATTCCCACGGACGCGTGACGCCCCGCGTCAAGGGACGCGTTGCTGCGGACAGGGGAACTTTGCACTGGTTCAGCCATCTGGCTCGTTGGAGCAGGGCGACAGAAAGTCTGTTGAGCCAGAGGGGACGTACGTACCAATGAAGTTGACCACCCGAGGGTCTCTTGCGGCAGTCATCGCGTGCATGGCGTCGGCGGTGGCGGCCGCGCCCGCCGTCGCCGGTACGTCGGTGCCGGTCACGCTGCCGCTGGAGAGCCTGGAGACGGTTGTCCCGCTGGAGGCCCCCGCGCTGAGCACCGGCATCCCGGTGCTGGTGCCCGGTGCGCCCGAGGGGCCGCGTCATGTCACGGGCCGGCTCCTCCCGGAGGGCACGGTGCCGCAGGTGCCGTTCACCGGCGAGGTGCCGAAGACCCTGCTCGAACTGCCGGTGGAGAACGTGCTGGGCGAGGGCAACCTCGGAGTGGCGACCGCCGAGTCCGAGGCCTCCGACCTGGAGCTGAGCAGCCCGGGGGCGTCCCTCGGCGCCCCGCTGTCGGCGCCGCGCCCCGATCTCTTCGGTCAGCCCGAGCCGGTGCTGCCCGAGCTCGCGGTGCTCACGCCCTCGGTCGTGGGTGACCCCGTCGCCCATCTGCTGCTGAGCTGACGCACCGCGCCCGGGTGGCCGGCGGCGCCCGTACGGCTGTGAAGTGACAGTCGTACATCCGGCCACCCGGACGAGGAACCCTTTCGTGGTCGCCTCGTTGACAACACCGAAGCACGGCCACGTCGAAGGAGCGGACCCATGCGCATCCTCACCCGTCGCGTCGCACTGCGCGCGTTGTTCACGATCGGTGTGGTCGCGGGCACGGCCGGGGTACTCGCGCCGGTCGCCTCCCGCAGGCCCGGCACCGGCTCACCGGCCACGGACACCCCTTCGGGACCGGAGCTGGAGCGGTTCACCGAGATGTACCGGGGCCGCCGTATCGAGGGCACCGCGATCCACATGGTCCCCGCCGCCGGTTCCGGCGGCGAGTTCTCCGCTGCGGCGCGGGTGCTCCCGAGTGTCGAAGTCCGCATCGACGGACGTCCGTTGCACGTCATGCGGCGCGCCGACGGCAGCTATCTGAGCCTGGTCAACCACTACGAGTCGTTTCCGACGCTGCGTGACGTGGCCCGCGCCGCGGTCGACGAACTGGGTGCCGAACAGCTGGCGCTGTCCCCGGCGCACTCCCCGCTTTCCTCGTCCAGCATCTGAACCGGGAGGGGCCCCACCGGTGCACACCCGCAAGAACCAGCGGAACCTCAGCCGCAGCGAGAAGCGGCGGCTGGTCGACGCGCTGCTCGCGCTGAAGCGCTCGGGACGCTACGACGAGTTCGTCCGGATGCACGGCGAGTACTACGTCCCCGACGCCGACAGGGGCCCGCGTGCGGCCCATATGACGCCGTCGTTCTTTCCCTGGCACCGCAGGTTCCTGCTGGAGTTCGAGCGCGCTCTCCAGCAGGTCGACCCCGGGGTGTCCGTTCCCTACTGGGACTGGACGACGGACAACACGCCCGCGTCCTCGCTGTGGGCCGAGGACTTCCTCGGCGGCAACGGCAGGACCGGTGACCGGCAGGTGATGACCGGCCCGTTCGCGTACTCGAACGGGAACTGGAGGATCAGCGCCCGGGTCACCGAAGGGAAGTTCCTGACCCGGAACTTCGGCCGCCCCTCGGACCCCGTGTCGCTGCCCACCAAGGACGACGTCGCCAAGGCGCTCCGAGAGCCCGCCTACGACGCGGCTCCCTGGGACTCCACCGCGAGGACCGGCTTCCGCAACGCCATCGAGGGCTGGAGCGCCGGCGGCCCCGCACGGTGGCGCAACCACAACCGGGTGCACCGCTGGGTCGGCGGCGTGATGCTGGGCGCGACCTCGCCCAACGACCCGGTGTTCTGGCTCCATCACGCGTTCATGGATCTGCTCTGGACCCGCTGGCAGCGGGCGCACCCGCGGTCCGGTTATCTGCCGCGCACCCGGCTCGCCGCGTCGGATCCGCAAGCCGGACGGGTGTTCGCCCTCGACGAGCCGATGCCGCCGTGGAACGTACGGCCTTCGGCGCTGCTCGACCACAGCCGTCTCTACCGCTACGCCTGAGAGCTGTCCTCGGCGAACCGGCGGTCTCCTGCTACGGCGGGAGGCGGCCGGCCCGGTGCACGACCGAGGCCTCTCCCTTCCGACCGGAAGGGAGAGGCCTCGGTGTTGTGGGGGTGGGGCTCAGCCGCCGTAGGCCTCGTCCTTGTCGTGCCCGCCGTTGTTCACGCACTGGTTGCCGAACGCCGGGTTCAGCAGCGCGATCACGTTGACGGTGTTGCCGCAGACGTTGACCGGGATGTTCACGGGCACCTGGATGAGATTGCCCGAGGCGACACCGGGCGAGTGGGCGGCGACGCCCTCCGCTCCGGCGTCGGCGGCGGCCAGACCGGCACCGCCGGCCAGGATGGCGCCCGATCCGGCGACGACGGCCACAGCCTTCGCGATACGCGACATCAGTTCTCCTTGCAGATGAGAGCCAGGCCACATCGTGTGGCCTTCACGTTCCTTCAACGCGCCGACCCGGAGGGGGTAACGGTGGCAACCGAAGTTGTCGTCATATGCGGCTGACCGGATTTCGTCCCTTGTCGGCTTGTCGTGGGACCCCAACAATGCGCATGACAAACCGAAGGACCCCTTCGGTCACAGAAGTCGCAAGAGGGGACCCCCACATGAAGAAGCCTCTCGTCGGCGCTTTTCTCGCTCTGACACTCCTCGGGGCGGGTGCGGCACCCGCGGTCGCCGTCACCGCTCCGGACGCGGCGCCCGCCGCCGCGAGCGCCGAACCCCGCGCCAAGGCTCCGGCCGACGTCAAAGCCGTCGATTTCGCCGGGACGGTGGCGCTCAGCAACTGCTCGGGATCGGTGGTGCGCATGCCGGCCTCCGAGCCCGACGACCCCGCCCTCGTGCTCTCCAACGGACACTGCATCGAGAGCGGTTTCCCGGCCGCGGGCGAGGTCATCGTCGACCAGCCGTCCAGTCGCAGCTTCAGCCTGCTCAACTCGGCGGGCAGCAGAGTCGCGACGCTGCGCGCGAGCAAGATCGCGTACGCGACGATGACGGACACCGACGTCTCGCTCTACCAGCTCACCCGCACCTACGCGCAGATCGAGAGCAGCTACGGCATCAAGGCGCTGGAGGTGAACGCGGCCCACCCGGTCAAGGGCACGGCGATCAAGGTCGTCTCCGGGTACTGGAAGAGGATCTACAGCTGCTCCGTCGACGGCTTCGCCTACCGGCTGAAGGAGGGGGAGTGGACCTGGAAGGACTCGGTCCGCTACACCTCCAGCTGCAACACGATCGGTGGCACGTCGGGCTCACCCGTCGTCGACAACGCCACCGGGAAGGTCGTCGCCGTCAACAACACCGGCAACGAGTCCGGCGGACGGTGCACGGACAACAACCCCTGTGAGGTGGACGAGAGCGGCAACGTCACGGTGCGCAGGGGTATCAACTACGGCCAGCAGACGTACCAGATAGTCCCGTGCGTCGGCCTGGACAACAAGATCGACCTCGGCCGGCCGGGCTGCACGCTGCCCAAGCCGTAGTACCGCGCGCCGCCCCGGGCTCAGGGGTGGACGACGGCCGGACCCGTGACCCGTCGCGTGGTCCGGCCGTTGCACCGGGCGTGATCAGCTACAAGTACGCCGCCGCTGCCGCGGCCGCCGCATGCGCCCTCGCCGTCACGTCCTTCGGGACCGCCCACGCCGCCGCTCCGGACCCGGGCACCCGGTCCGGTGCCTCGAACGAGATCGACCGGAACCTGATCAAGCCCCCGCCGGGCGGTGTCCTCGCGCCCGTCGCCGACGCCGCCGGCAAGATCCTCCCCACCTGACTCCACTGTTCGATCGCTTGTTCGGTTTTATGGTTACCCTGGAAGCATGGCCGCACATCTCCAGGGCTCGCTTTTCGACCAGACCGACGAGATTCGACTCGGTCCGCTGGACGGCGTCCGGCGGACCGTGCTCGGCGACGGCGCCTGGATCGACGTCCTGCCCGGCTGGCTCCACGGGGCGGACGCCCTCTTCGAGGAGCTCCGCTCCGGTGTTCCCTGGCGCGCCGAACGGCGCCAGATGTACGAGCGCGAGGTGGCCGTGCCCCGGCTGCTGGCCCACTACCGGGAGAGCGACCCGCTGCCGCACCCCGTGCTGGACGAGGCCCGCGACGCGCTCGACGCCCACTACGCGGAGGAGCTCCGTGAGCCGTTCACCACGGCGGGACTGTGCTACTACCGCGACGGCCGCGACAGCGTGGCCTGGCACGGTGACACCGGAGGGCGGGCGTCCCGGCAGGACACCATGGTCGCCATCCTCTCGGTCGGCGCGCCCCGCGATCTGCTGCTGCGCCCCCGCGGGGGCGGCCCGTCCATGCGCCGGGCGCTGGGGCACGGCGACCTCATCGTGATGGGCGGGTCCTGCCAGCGGACCTGGGAGCACGCCGTGCCGAAGACGACACGCGCCACGGGGCCGCGCATCAGCATCCAGTTCCGGCCGCACGGTGTGCACTGAGCCCCCGCCCGGCCGCACGGCGTGCACTGAGCCTCCGCGCGGCAGCCGGAACGTGAGCCGGGGGCTGTCAGGCGCGCGGTGTCCGGCGCACCGACCGGCCCGCCAGCACATCCGTCCGTACGCCGTCCTCGATGACGAACCGGCCGTCGATCAGGACGTGGGGGATGCCGGTCGGCAGGGTGCGCGGCTCCTCGAAGGTGGAGCCGGCTGCGACCGTCGCCGGGTCGAACAGCACCAGATCGGCGCGGTGGCCCTCGCGCACCAGGCCCCGGTCCGACAGCCGCAGCCGGGCCGCCGGGCGTGAGGTGAGGTGGGCGACGGTCTCCTCCAGGGAGAGGATGCCGAGCTCCCGGGCGTAACGGCCGAGATAGTGCGGGAAGGTGCCGTAGGCGCGCGGGTGGGGCTTGGCGCCCTGGAGGATGCCGTCGCTGCCGCCCGTGTGGACCCGGTGGCGCATGATCGCCCGGACGTTCTCCTCGTGCCCGACGTGCTGGAGGATCGTCGAGCCGAGGCCGTCCTCGATGAGCAGCCGGCGGGCGGTGGCCCAGGGGGCCTCGCCCCGCGCCCGCGCGGTCTGCTCGATCGTCCGGCCCACATGGGAGGCGAGCGCCGGATCGGAGACGCCCGAGATCTCGATGGTGTCCCACTCGATCGGCACCCCGTGGCAGCCGTCCGAACCGATCTCCTCCAAGTGGTGGCGGATCCGCTCGGCGCCGGCCTCGTCCCGGAGCCGGGCGAGCACCGCGTCCGGTCCGCCCTCGCCCGCCCAGCTGGGCAGCATGGCGACGAGCGTCGTGCAGCCGGGGGTGTAGGGGTAGGTGTCGAGGGAGATGTCCGCCCCCTCGTCGAGCGCCTTGTCGAGCAGGGCGAGGAGATCGGGTGCCTTGCCCTTGTTCACTCCGAAGTTCATGGTGGCGTGGGCGAGATGGAGTGCGCAGCCGGCGTCCCGGGTGACCTCGACCATCTCCTCGTACGCCTGGAGGGCGCCGGCGCCGTAGGAGCGGTGGTGCGGGCAGTAGTAGCCGTCGTAGCGGGCCACCACCCGGCACAGCTCGGTCAGTTCGGCGTCCTTGGCGTACATCCCCGGGGTGTAGGTCAGGCCGGAGGACATGCCCACCGCACCCTGTTCCAGGCCCTCGGCCACCAGTCGCTTCATGTGGTCCAGCTCGGCGCCGGTCGCCGGGCGGTCGTCCCAGCCCAAAGCGTACATCCGCACGGTGCCCTGCGGGATCAGATACGCGGCGTTGACCGCGATGCCCCGGTCGAGACGGTCCAGGTACTCGCCGACCGTGCGCCAGTCGAAGTCGACGGAGGTGTCCGAGGGGCCGCCGCCGTTCCAGCCGGTGATCGCCTGGCGGACCGCGTCGAGGGTGCGGTCGTCGACCGGGGCGTACGACAGGCCGTCCTGGCCGAGCACTTCGAGCGTCACGCCCTGGGCGGCCTTCGCCTCGTGCGCGGGGTCGCGCAGCAGGGCCAGGTCGCTGTGGGCGTGCATGTCGATGAAGCCGGGGGACAGGGCGAGGCCGGCCGCGTCCACGGTGCGTGCCGCGGTCGGGCGGGGGCCGTCACCCTCGCGGTGGATCGCGGCGATGCGCCCGCCGTCGACGGTGACGTCCGCGCGGTAGGAGGGGGCGCCGGAGCCGTCGATGACACGGGCGTCGCGGATGACGAGGTCCATGGGACGACCGCCTCTCAGAAGAAGGTGCGGATGTAGTCGGTGACCGTGCCGTCGGCCTCGACCAGCGGGATCAGCTGCCACTTGTCGAAGGAGGTGCACGGGTGGGACAGGCCCATGCCGATCCAGTCGCCGACCTCCAGTTCGGCCTCCGGTGCGGTGCGCACCCAGCCGTGCTGGTCCGACAGGCCGCTGACGGTGATGCCGGTGGCCGGGCGGATCTCGCCGGTGCGGCCGTCCCGGACGACCTGGGCCTCGGGGAGGTCGAGGTCATGGGCGGCGTCCCGCTTGCCCGCGTTGACGAAGGCCTGCTCGCCGCTCGGGCGGGAGACGACCTGGGCCCAGAGGCGGAAGGCGGGCCGGAGTGCGCCCTCGTCGGGGACGCGGTTGAACGGGGTGAGGTGGCGGTAGTGGCCGTCGTCATGCGAGATGTACGCGCCGGATCGCAGCAACTTGCAGACCGGCAGAGACAGCTCGGGGATCTCGGCGAAGACGTCGGCCACCGCGTCGAACCAGGCGCTGCCGCCCGCGCTGATGACGATCTCGTCCGTGGCCGCGAAGCGCCCGGCCTTGTCGAAGTCCGCGGCGAGCGCGGTCAGCCGGCGGAGCCACGCACGGACCCGGTCGCCGTCGGCCTGCGGCACCTCGCCCTCGTACCCCGCGACACCGACGAGGCGCAGCGTGGGGGCGGCGGCCACGGCGTCGGCGATCGCCGCGCAGTCGGCGCCGGTGCGGGCGCCGGTGCGGGCGCCGTCACCGGCGCCGAGTTCGACGACGACATCGAGCGGGCGGGAGGACCCGGCGTCCCGCAGAGCCTCGTCCATCAGCTCGGCGCCGCGCACCGAGTCGACGTAACAGACGAAGCGGAAGTCGGGATCGGCGTCCAGCTCGCGGGCCAGCCAGTGCAGGGCGACGGCATCGACGACCTCGTTGGCGAGGAAGATCCGCCGGATGCCGTGCGCGCGGTAGACACGTACCTGGTGGGGCACGGCGGCGGTGATGCCCCACGCTCCGCGCTCCAGCTGGCGCACGAAGAGCTGCGGCGCCATGGACGTCTTGCCGTGCGGTGCGAAGGCCAGACCGTGGCGCTCGGCGTAGGTCTCGAGGAGCGCGAGGTTGTGCTCGACCGACTCGGCGGACAGGGCGAGGACGGGCGTGGTGAACCCACCGTCGAAGAGGTTGCGCCGCTCGGCGGCCAGTTCGGCGACCGTGAGGCCCTCGGCGTCCGGCGGGAGCGCCTTGAAGCGGTGGTCGACACGCTCGTCCCCGAGCTGGTCCACGCGCTCGTTCCCGAACTCGTCGGTGGGCCGGTCGGCGGCCATGGGAGCCTCCTCGAAAGGTATCGTTGCAACATCTGCAACAGTCATTGCGTATAACGCTTAATGGTGTCTAACATCCGGCGCAATGCCGGGTCAATGGATCCGGCTGCCCCAGAACCCGCGAGGAGGCCCCAGGGTGAGCAGCGTGACCGGCACCGCAGCCGCGGACCCGACCGAGGTGATCTGCCTCGGCGAGTCCATGGTCACGTTCATGCCCTCACGGCCCGGGCGCCTCGCCGACGTCCCCTCCTTCGCCCGCACCATCGGCGGCGCCGAGTCCAACGTCGCCTGCGCGCTCGCGGCGGCCGGGCACCGGGTGAAGTGGGTCAGCCGGGTCGGCGCCGACGGATTCGGCGACCACCTCATCGAGGCGATCGGCGCGTACGGGGTCGACACCTCGGCCGTCGGCCGCGACCCGGACCGGCCCACCGGCATCTACTTCCGCACCGCGACCGACCGGTCCACCGACGCGCACGAAGTGGCGTACTACCGAGCCGGTTCGGCGGCGTCGGCGATGTCCCCGATGACCCTGCCGTACGCCGAACTCACCGGTGCGCGCGTCCTGCACCTGTCCGGCATCACCGCCGCTCTCTCCGCCGACTGCCTGGCGCTGATGCTCGAACTCACCGAACGGCGCGAGGGGCGGCCGCTGGTCTCCTTCGACGTCAACCACCGGCCGGGGCTGTGGCGCGACGCCTCGGGACCGGAGGTCCTGCTGGAACTGGCCCGCGGAGCCGACCTCGTCTTCGTCGGCGAGGACGAGGCGGCGGACGCGTGGGGGCTCAACGGCGGGGCCGCGATCCGCGAGGCGCTGCCGGAGCCCGGTGTCGTCGTCGTGAAGCACGGCGCCCGGGGCGCCACCGCCTACACCGGGCCCGCGCCCGAGACGGCCGGAGGCCTCGCGCCGGGAAGGGCCGAAGGCCCCGCGGACGGCGCGCGGGGTGCGGTCTTCGCCCCCGCTCCCCGTGTCGACGTCGTCGCCCCGGTCGGGGCCGGTGACGCCTTCGCGGCCGGCTTCCTCTCCGGCACACTGCGCGAACTGCCCCTGCGGGACCGACTGCGGCACGGACACCTCATGGCCGCCGCCGCCCTGACCGTCCCGGGCGACCTCGGCACCCCGCCCTCCACCGCGCACGCCGACCGCCTCGCGGAACTGGACGACGCGGCCTGGGAGAGACTTCGACTCGGCCCCGGCTGGACCTCAGCCGTGGATGAGGAGGTACGTACGTCATGAGCCAGACCGTCGACCGAGCGCTGAGCATCCTTCCGTTGCTCGCCCAGGGACCCGCCGACCTCGGACAGGTCGCCGAACGACTCGGCGTTCACAAGTCCACCGCGCTGCGGCTGCTGCGTACGCTCCACGAGCACGGACTGGTCTACCGCCAGCAGGACCAGCGCTACCGGCTCGGGGCCCGGCTGTTCGCCCTCGCGCAGGAGGCCGTCGAGAACCTCGACGTACGCGAGATCGCCCACCCTCATCTCGTCACCCTCAACGAGCAGATCGGGCACACCATCCATCTCGCCGTGTACGAGGAGAGCGAGGTGCTCTACATCGACAAGGTCGAGAGCCGCTACCCGGTGCGGATGTACTCGCGGATCGGCAAACCCGTCGCGATCACCGTCGCGGCCGTGGCGAAGCTGCTGCTCGCCGACCTGCCCGAGCCCGAGCGGCGCGCGGTCGCCGAGAAGCTCGACTACCCCATGTACACATCCCGTTCGACGCCGAACGCCGGTGCGTTCCTCAGAGAACTCACCGTCGTGCGCGAACAGGGATGGGCCACCGACCTCGGCGGCCACGAGGAGTCCATCAACTGCATCGGCGCACCCATCCGGGGCGCCGACGGCCGGGTCGTCGCCGCGATGTCGGTGTCCGCGCCGAACGTCGTCGTCACCGGAGAGGAACTCCTCACCCTGCTCCCGCTGGTGCGCCGCACCGCCGACGCCATCAGCCGGGAGTACTCCGGTTCCGTCACTCCCCACTGAGCGCTACCGGAACCACTGAGCGCTACCGGAACCGCCGAGCGCTACCGGAACCACCGAGCGCGACCGGAACCACCGAGCGCGACCGATCCACCGAGCACGCCGATCCACCGAGCACGACCGATCCACCCACCACGCCCGATCCGTCGAGTCGACCGAGCACCCCGCCGGTACGACACACCCCAGCACGACACCGCCCGAAGGAAGCTCCATGACCGAGAAGACCGCGATCACCCCCGCCACCCACACCGAGCCGCCCGCCAAGTTCTCCCACGGCGTCAAGAAGGGCAACATCCTTCAGGTCGCCGGACAGGTCGGATTCCTTCCGGCCGTCGAGGGACAGGCCCCCACCCCCGCGGGCCCCACGCTGCGCGAGCAGACCCTCCAGACGCTCGCCAACGTCAAGGCGATCCTCGAAGAGGGCGGTGCGAGCTGGGACGACGTGATGATGATGCGCGTCTACCTCACCGACGTCGGCCACTTCGCCGAGATGAACGAGATCTACAACGCGTACTTCGCGGAGCAGAATCTGAAGGCCCCCGCCTCCGCGCGCACGACGGTCTACGTCGGACTGCCCGCCGGGCTCCTCATCGAGATCGACGCGCTGGCGGTCCTCGGCTGATCGTCCGCTGACCTTGCCCGACCCCACCCCCCACCCCACACCGCACGGCCCGGCGCCCGTCCCCGGGGCGCCGTGCCGCGGTCCCCCCTACCCGAAATCACCTCGAACGACAGGTTCTCCCATGTTCCTCGCCGCTGACGCACCGCCACCGGCCCCGCCGCACACCGGTGGACTGCTCCACCTCATCGACGGCACCGCAGGTCTGCTGACCATCGCCGCCCTCGGTATCGCGCTTCTGCTCGTGCTGATCATCAAGGTGAGGCTCCAGCCGTTCGTCGCGCTGCTCGCCGTCTCCATCGCGGTGGGTCTCGCCGCCGGCCTCTCCGTCACCGAACTCTTCGGCACCGTCCAGCGGTCCGCGGCCGTGTCCGTCATCGAGACCGGTATGGGCGGCATCCTCGGCCATGTCGCGATCATCATCGGACTCGGCACCATGCTGGGCGCGATACTCGAAGTGTCCGGCGGCGCCGAGGTGCTGAGCGCGCGTCTGTTGGGCCTGTTCGGTGAGAAGCGCGCGCCGCTGGCCATGGGACTGACCGGTCTGATCTTCGGTATCCCGGTCTTCTTCGACGTCGGCATCTTCGTCCTCGCGCCGATCGTCTACGCGGCGGCCAAGCGCTCCGGCAAGTCGATCATCCTGTACGCGATGCCGCTGCTGGCGGGCCTGTCGATGACCCACGCCTTCCTCCCGCCGCACCCCGGCCCGGTCGCCGCGGCCGGCCTGTTCAAGGTCTCGCTGGGCTGGGTCATCCTGATGGGCATCGTGGTCGGCATACCCGCGGTCCTCGCCGCCTGGGGGTACGCGGCGTGGATCGGCAAGCGGCTGTTCGTCGAGGTTCCGCAGGACATGCTGGAGGCCGCCGAGGACGCCAAGGCCGCGATAGCCGCCGAGCGCAAGGACCGGCTGGGAGACGGCGCCGGCGAGGCGCCCGTGTCGCTCGCCACCGTCCTGCTCATCATCGGTACGCCGCTGGTGCTGATCCTCGCGGCGACGTTCTCCTCCATCGCGCTGGACGAGTCCACGCTCCGCTCGGTCGTCGAGTTCTTCGGCAATCCGTTCGTCGCGCTGACGATCGCGCTCTTCCTCGCGTACTACCTGCTCGGCATCCGGCGCGGCTGGTCCCGCAAGTCCCTGGAGCGGGTGTCGACCTCGTCGCTCAAGCCGGTCGGCAACATCCTGCTCGTCGTCGGCGCGGGAGGTGTGTTCGGTGCCGTCCTCAAGGCGAGCGGGGTGGCCCAGGCGCTCTCCGACACCTTCAACGACGTCGGCCTGCCGGTCATCGTCCTCGCCTATCTGATCTCGCTGGTGCTGCGGGTGGCGCAGGGTTCGGCGACCGTCGCGATCGTCACCACGGCCGGCATCGTGCTGCCGCTCGTGGAGAACGGCGGTCATTCGCAGGCCTTCCTGGCCCTGGTCATCATGGCCATCTCGGCCGGTTCGATCTTCGCCTCGCACGTCAACGACGGCGGCTTCTGGATCGTCTCCAAGTACTTCGGCATCTCCGAGCGCGACACCCTCAAGTCGTGGACGGTGCTGGAGTCGGTGCTGTCCGTCGCGGGCTTCGCGGTCGCGGCGGCGCTCAGTCTCGTGGTCTAGGGCCACCGGCAATCCTGCTGACCGGTCGGCCCGCGCGGACGAAGGCGCCCGGGACGGTGTCCGTCCCGGGCGCCTCCGCGTGCCTCGGCGGGTCGGCCCGCGCGGGTCAGCTCGCGCAGTACTGCTGTTCCTTGCCGATCGAGCGGTACATGCAGTCCGAGTTCTCCAGCAGTTGCAGGACGGCGTCCCGGTTGCGGCTGGTCTCGCGCTCGATCACCTCGTCGGGCGGGTAGAAGCCGCCACCGCCGAAGCCCGTCGGGTACATCTCGAAGGTGTACGCGAAGATCTTCTGGTTGCCCCACAGCCAGTCGTCGATCGAGCCGTCCGTGACGTAGAGGTCGCTGGACTGCTCGGGCGTGTAGCCGTTGCTGGCCGCCATCTTCCTGCCGACCGCGGCGAACGCGTCACGGTCGTCCTTCGTCAGCCCCGGGGCGGTGTCCGCGGTGGTGTACCCGTACGGCCACAGCACCAGTTCGCTGTAGGTGTGGAAGTCGATGCCGGTCCTGATCTGCTGCTTGCCGCCGACGACGCGGCTGCGGGCGAAGTCGGCGACGACCTTGACCTCGGGGCCGGACTCGGCGGCACGGCCGCGGTAGGTCTCGGAGCTCGGGGATCCCGACGAGCCGTTGCAGCAGCCCCACTTGAAGTTCCAGTTGCGGTTGAGATCGGTGCCGATGGCCGACGAACCGGTGTTGGGCTGCCGGTTCTTGCGCCAGCTGCGGTACGAGCCGGAGGCGATGTCGTACTCGCCGCCGTCCGGATTGACGTCCGGGATGATCCAGATCTCCCGGCCGTTGACGGCGTTGGTGACCCGCGAGTCGGTGCCGTAGTCGTCACCGAGCTCGCGCAGCAGATACAGCGCCATCTCGACCGTCAGATGTTCACGCGCGTGCTGATGGTGGGTGAAGAGCACCTCGGGCTCGGCCTCGTCGGTCGCGACGTTGTCGCTGATCTTGACGGCGACGATGTCCCGGCCCTGGTAGCTCTTGCCGATGACCCGCTTGCTCATGATGGCCGGATGGGCGGCGATGCGCTGGTCGATCTCCGCGGTCATCTCGGCGTAGTTGTGATAGCGCGAGTCGGCCGACGGAAAGTCGAACGGCTCCACGGCCGCTCCACCGGTCCTGGCCGGCGGTCCGGGCAGCGCCGTCAGTTCGTAGCCGAGCGCGCGAAGCCGTTTCGCCTGGGCGTCGTTCGCGCTCACCACGGCCGAGCGGGCGTCGGCCTCGTCGATCGAGACGCCGGTGGCGGCGATGGCGGTACGGGCCGCGACGCCGGCCGCGCCCTTGATCTCGTACTGAAGGGTCCGTTCCTCCGCGGCGGCCGCGGGGGTGGTGGCCGGAGCCCGGGCATCGTCCGGGGGTGCGGCGTTGGCGGTGAGCGGTGCTGCCACCGCGAGCGCCAGCAGGGCGGCGAACGTGACCGTTCTCCGGCCGCCGCCGCGTATGCGAAGTCGCATGCTGTCTCCTGGGTGTGGAGGTGGGGGGTTGCGCAGGTGCGACACGTCGTGCGGGTGTGTGCGCACATGGTGCGGCCGTGGCATGACCCGGTCAAGAGGGAAGCTTCGGCCATCCGGCCCCCGATTCGTACGGACCTCTTGCGCGATCACTCGTCCACCGATTACGTGACCTGAGCCCCACGCCGGTACGAGTGAGAAGGCGGCCCGCACATGTCAGGCACCACCGAGAGCAGCACCGACGAGCCCGTGTCCCGACCGCGCAAGTCCAGTTGGAAGTACATCGGCCCCGGCATCGTCGTCGCCGCGACCGGCGTCGGGGCCGGCGACCTGGTCGCCACGCTCATCGCCGGCAGCAACTTCGGCTACACGCTCCTGTGGGCCGCCGTCCTCGGCTGCGTCGTCAAGATCTCGCTCGCGGAGGCGGCCGGGCGCTGGCATCTGTCCACCGGACGCACGCTCTTCGACGGCTGGGCCGACCTCGGCCGCTGGACCACCTGGTTCTTCGTCGTCTACGTGGTGATCTGGGGCTTCGTCTACGGGGCGGCCGCCATGTCGTCCAGCGGCCTTCCGCTCCAGGCGCTGTTCCCCGGAGTGATGGACCTCGAATGGTGGTCCATTCTCACGGGTGTCTGCGGCCTGGTCTTCGTCTGGTTCAACAAGTACAGCGTCTTCGAGAAGGTCATGACCGTCCTCGTGGGCGTGATGTTCGTGGTCACCGTCTACCTGGCGATCCGGGTCACCCCGAACCTCGGCGACGCCTTCGCCGGTCTGCTGCCCGTACTGCCGGACGAGAAGGACTCGATCCTCAACACCCTCGGCCTGATCGGCGGCGTCGGCGGCACGATCACGATCGCCGCGTACGGCTACTGGGTCAACGCCAAGGGCTGGACCAACACCGGCTGGATGAACGTGATGCGGCTCGACAACCGCGTCGCCTACATCACCACCGGCATCTTCGTGGTCGCGATGCTCATCGTCGGTGCCGAACTGCTCCACTCGGCCAATGTGGCCATCGCGAGCGGCGACAAGGGACTGGTCCAGCTCGGTGACATCCTGGAGAAGGAGTACGGCCAGGCCACCGCCACGTTCTTTCTCGTCGGCTTCTTCGCCACGTCCTTCACCTCACTCATCGGTGTCTGGCACGGCGTTAGCCTGATGTTCGCCGACTTCGTCGAGCGTTACCGCAGGAACCGCGCCGACGCCGGCGGGGTCACGGGCGAAGAGGTGGCCTCCGGCGCGCGCGAACGGTCGCTGCCGTTCCGGCTGTATCTGCTCTGGCTGACCTTCCCGCCGATGGTGCTGCTCTTCCAGGGCCAGCCGTTCCGCCTGGTGATCATCTACGGCGTGCTCGGCGCGGCTTTCATGCCCTTCCTGGCCCTGACCCTGGTGTGGCTCCTCAACTCGAACCGCACTCCCCGGGAATGGCGCAACGGCAAACTGAGCAACGGGATGCTGGTGATCTCCGGACTGCTGTTCCTGGTGCTGGCGGCCAAGCAGGTCATCGACCAGCCGTGGGCCGACTTCTTCTGACCCCGCTGTCTTCTTTCTGACCCCGCTGTCACCCATGGGGGAGGCAGGACAACGGACAGGGCCCGTCCCGCCGGGGGGAGCGGCGGAACGGGCCCTGTCATCCGAACGACAGGCCCTACGGCAGGCCGTGCACGTGCGGGCCCACCGCGTTCGACCAGGCGTTGCCGGCCGTCGCGTCCCAGTTCGTGGACCAGGTCATCGCGCCCCGCAGACCCGGGTAGGTCTTCGAGGGCTTGAAGGAACCGCAGTTCGTGCCCCGGGCGAGGCAGTCCAGCGCGTTCTTCACGATCGACGGGTCGACATAGCCGCTGCCCGCGCCCCGCGTGGAGGCCGGCACACCCAGTCCCACCTGGGAGGGGTCGAGACCGTTCTCCAGCTGGATGCAGGCGAGCGCCGTGAGGAAGTCCACGGAGCTTTGCGAGTAGACCTTGCCGTCGCAGCCCAGCATCGAACCGCTGTTGTAGTACTGCATGTTGACGACCGTGAGGATGTCCTTCACGGCCAGCGCGGTCTTGAAGTACTCCGAGCCGGTGTTCTGCATGTCGATGGTCTGCGGCGCCATCGTCAGCACCAGCGAGGCTCCGGCCTTCTGCGACAGCTGGCGCAGCGCTTTCGTCAGATAGGTGGAGTTGATTCCGTGCTCCAGGTCGATGTCGACGCCGCTGAAGCCGTACTCCTGCATCAGTGCGTAGGCGCTGTTGGCGAAGGCGGTGGCGGAGGCGTCGCTGTTGATGGTGACGTTGCCCTTCTCACCGCCGACCGAGATGATCACCGACTTGCCCGCTGCCTTCTTCGCGGCGACGTCGGCCTTGAAGTCGGCGACCGAGGCGTAGCCGACGGCCGGGTCCAGGTTGAAGACGATCTGGCCCGGTGTGGCCGTGGAGTCCGCGAAGGAGACGGCGATGATGTCGTACTGGGACTGCACATCGCGAAGCTTCTGCACGGTCGCGCCGTTGTTGAAGTTCTGCCAGTAGCCGGTCAGGGCGTGCTTCGGCACGGCCGGGTTGCCCGGGTTGCCGGTGCTCTGGCTCGTCCTGCCGGTGACCGCCGCCGACTTCGGGGACTCACCCGCGGAGTTCGTCGCCGTCACCTGGAACTGGTACGAGGTGTTCGCGGCGAGTCCGGAGACCGTGGCCGAGGTGCCGCTCGCCGACTGGACCCTGGTCCCGTCGCGGTAGACGTTGTAGCCGGCCGCGCCCGACACCGCGCCCCAGTTCAGGGAGACGGAGGAGGAGGTCACCGAGCCGACCGACACACCGGCCGGTGCGGAGGGGATGCCGGGCTCGGGGTCCGTGCCGCCGCCCCCGTCGGGGCCGAAGACGTTGACGTCGTCCGCGATGTAGGCGGCCTGGCCGTACCACCCGTGCATGTAGATCGTCACCGACGTGGTGCTCGCGCCGGTGCGGAAGCCGGTCGACAGCTGGGTCCAGCTGCTGCTGCCGGGCGTCCAGGTGGAGACGTCGGTGGTGCCGGTTCCCGTCGCGCCGAGGTAGGCGTACCCGCCCTGCACCCATGCGGCCAGGGTGTAGGTCGAGTTGGGCTTCACGGAGACGGTCTGGGTGCACCTGGCGTTGTCCTGGCCGGCCGGTGTGGCCTTCAGCGCGGAGGAGCCGGTGCGTACGGGGGAGGAGGTGTTCGCACCACTGCCGCCGGAACAGGTCCAGTTGGAGAGCCCGGACTCGAAGCCGGCGTTCTTGGCGACGTTGATGTCGGCCGCCTGAGCGGTGCCTGTGCTGCCCACGATGGAGATACCGGCTCCGACGGCGAGCGCCAGGGCTCCGCCGAGCCATCTCCGCGAGCGTGTGGTGCGGTCCACTTTGCAGCCTCCGGTGGGGGAGTTGGGGGTGTGGAGGGGGTCTCGGAACGGTGGCCACCGCTGGGCGTACAAACTGGTCCAGACCAATGGGGTTGTCAAGACCTCTGACATCGATTCGTATACGGACGCCTTCGTCGGTTTTCGGCCAAAGGTGGAGGGCGCCTGTCCCGCCTTTCCCGTCACCCGGGCAGGAGTTGTCCTCGACGGCCGATTCGACCGGACGTTCGGCATCCCGAATTCACTCCCGCGTGACGGGAGTGAACTTCTGACCTCTACGTCCGGTTTGGCCTGTGCGGAGAGTGCGCGAGTTGAGGCTCTCGGTTCTGAAAGGTGTTCTCTGCCTCGGGACTCGTGGATAAAGTGCTGAGGCAGGAGCGATGAGCAGTAGGTAACTGCGGTCACGGGTCCCCCGGCGGCCGGAGCTGAACGGGGAACCAGCGTGCCGACCGCAATAGCTGTCACCAGCGCAGATCTGGTGCTACCGCCGATGGACCACCACACGCCCACGGCGGCTCTGCTGCAGGCGCCGGACGTACAACCGCTGGATGCCGCCCTCTCCGACATGACGGTCCTGCTGGAACAGCACGGCTATGTGATCGCCCTCTATCCGGCCTCGATTCCGCTCGCCCACGAACGCAGACTGCACACGGTCCGATCCGTGCTGGAGAGCAGTCGCATCGCCCTCCTGAAAGTGGATCTTCCACCTCTGGCGACGGCCGTGCTGGTGCGCCAGCTGAGGCAGTTGTCGATCTGCGATTTCAGCGCCGGGATCGTCGCGTCCGCGGCCCGGCTGCTCTCGCACTACATCTACGCGGGAGCGCTGCTCCATTCCGTCACCCGGCTCGACCGGGTGCCGGTGAGCCTCAAATCCCACGCCAAATCATGGGTTCCGGGTTCGCAGTTCGGCGTGCTCGCCAATCCCGACCCCGAACTGATCAGAATCGGCACCGGTCGGCTCACCGGCCCCGAGTTCGTCACCCGGCTCGCGGTGGCCGAGGGCCGGCTCCAGTCCGACTGGGTGAGGGCGACCCTGGCCCCGGAGTGGCAGACACAGGGCCTGGAGGAGGCCCGGTTGCCCGCCGACTCACCGGTCTGGTGGGGCACCGGCCGGCTGATCGAATTCGCGGCCTTCCTGCCCGACATCTCGGTTCTCCACCAGCTGGTTTCATCCGTACGGAGAGAGGTGTGCACCTGGTGCGGAATCGAACTCATCGGTGATCGCTGCGGCTTCTGTTGCGCACCGCTCTCGGCGGCCGAGAACCGCGCCCACGAGCCCCGCGCGCTGAGCCGGGGAACGTCCTCGTACCACGGACCGTGAACGGCCGGCCGGGCCACTTGTATCGAACGGCTTGCCGAAAGCGCGTCCCCCACCGCACTTCTCGCTCTGTCCGCTCCGCCAGTCCACGTCTGCGAACGAGGTTGTCCAGCCCATGAATTCACGCCAACGCCGCGGCATCATACTTCTGCTCCTCTCGGTGCTGTGCGCCCTCGGGGCGTTCGCCGGCGTGATTTCCGTGATCAGCGACGTGAATTCGAAGGTCGGCCCCGAGGTTTCCGCCTACCGGCTCAAGGCCGATGTCTCTCCCTATACGCCTTTGCGGCCGGAGCAGTTCGAGAAGATCTCGATGCCCCGGCGCTGGCTCTCCGACAGCGCGGTGACCGACCTGTCCGTGGTGAACGGAAAGATCGCCGTGACGCAGCTGCGCAAAGGGTCGCTGCTCCAGGACGACATGATCGTCAAGCGGCCGGTGCTCGCCTCCGGTGAGCAGGAGATCGCGATCATGATCGATGCCGCCACCGGAGTGGCCGGAAAGATCACCCCGGGGGACCTGGTCAACATCTTCGCGACCTTCGCCGGCAAGGACGAAGGCGACCCGGACCAGTCCCGGATCATCGTCCCCAACGCCAAGGTGATCGACGTCGGCCGGCTCACCCCGCTCGAACCCAAGGACGACGATCGCTCCAGCGGCCCGCGCGAGGCCGTGCCGATCACCTTCGCGCTCAACACCACCGACGCCCAGCGCGTCGCGTACGCCGAGTCCTTCGCCGAGCACGTGCGCCTCGCGCTTCTCGCCAAGGGCAGCCCGGCCACATTGCGCCCCGGTGACAGCACCTACACCCTCGACGAAGACAAGAACAGGTGAGGGCTGTATGACCACACGCATCCTCCCGGCCGTCGGCGAACCCGATGCGGCCCGGTCCATCACCACCCTGCTGAGCCAGCTCCCGGACGCGGAGCCGGCCGCGCCGGTCGCCGACTCGACCTCGCTGCTCGACATGCTGGCCCGGCTGGCGTCCGAGTCGCTCGACGAACTGCCCGAGGTCGTGCTGGTCCACGAACGCATCGGACCGGTCCCCGCACTCGAACTGATCCGGGAGGTGGCCCTGCGCTTCCCCGCCGTCGGTGTGGTCCTGGTGTCGGGCGACGCGAGCCCGGTCCTCTACTCGGCCGCCATGGACTCCGGAGCCCGCGGACTGGTCGGACTGCCGCTGTCGTACGAGGAACTGGCCCAGCGGGTCCAGGCAGCCGCCGGCTGGTCCGTCGGCGTACGACGCCATCTCGGGCACGGCGGGGACGTGTTCAGCGGACCCGGCGGCACGGTGGTCACCGTCAGCGGGGCCAAGGGCGGTGTGGGTGCGACGGTCATCGCGGTGCAACTGGCGCTCGCGGCACAGGCGTCGGGCCGACCGGTGGCTCTCGCCGACCTCGACCTCCAGGCCGGGGACATCGCCTCGTACCTCGATGTGCAGTTCCGCCGCTCGATCGTCGACCTCGCCGGGATCCAGGACATATCCCCGCGCGTCCTCCAGGACGCGCTGTTCGCCCACCCGACGGGGATGGGGCTGCTGCTCGCCCCCGCCGAGGGCGAACGCGGCGAGGAGGTCAACGACCGTGCCGTGCGCCAGATCGTCAGCGCGCTGCGCAACCGGCACGAGGTCGTGATCATCGACTGCGGCACGCAGATGAACAGCGCCAACGCGGCAGCCATCGAGATGGCCGACATCACGCTGCTGGTGACCACCCCGGACGTGGTCGCCGTCCGCGCGGCCAAACGCATGGTGCGCATGTGGGACCGGCTCCAGATCCGCAAGGCGGAGGAGACGGTCGCCGTGGTGAACCGGCACACCCGCGGGACCGAGATCCAGCCCCCGCTGATCGAGAAGATCACCGGCACCCGGGTGTCGCGGATCGCCGTCCCGGCGAACTTCAAGGAGCTTCAGCCCGTCGTCGACGCCGGGCGGATGCAGGACCTGGAGTCCCGGTCGACCGTGAAGCAGGCCGTCTGGGGGCTGGCGGGCGAACTCGGCCTCGTACGCGCTCCGGCGGGTGACCGGAAACAGGGCAGGTTGCGCGGCGACAGGGGATCGATCGGTGTCCGGCGGGCACGGTCGAGGTGACTGCGGTGAGGGGGCACGTCGAGCGATGAGATCTCCAGCGACAAGAGTGACTGCGACGGCGACTGCGACGGCGACGGCGGCTGCGGCTGCGGGTGCGACGGCGACTGCGGCTGCGACAGGGGCGGTGGTGGCGCGGCTGCGTGGTGACCGGGATGAGGTGCCGGTGGTGACGCGGCTGCGTGGTGAGCGGTGTCGGGCATCGGTACCGGCGCGGCTGCGTGGTGACCGGAGTGAGGTGCCGGTGGTGGCGCGGTCGCGCGATGAGCGGGGCGAGGTGCCGGTGCTGGCGCGGCTGCGTGGTGACCGGGGGCAGGCCGCCATCGAGTTCACAGGCACGGTCCCCGTCATTCTCGCGACGCTGGTCCTGCTGTGGCAGGCCGCCCTGCTCGGCTACACGTTCTCGCTCGCCGGGAACGCCGCCGACGCGGCGGCCCGGGCGGGTGCGGTGGACGGGGACTGCTCGGCCGCCGGCACGGAGGACCTGCCGGCCGCCTGGCAGGGCGGGGCGAGCGTGAACTGCGGCAACGCCGGTGACCTGGTGACGGCCACGGTCAGCCTCGACGTGCCCGTCCTGTTCCCCGGCAGCGTGAACTTCCCCTTCCGCTTCGACGCCCATGCCTCCGCGGCCCGAGAGGACCGGCCGTGAGGCGCCGCAGGGACGACCGCGGCCAGGCCGCCCTCGAATACGCGGGCGTCATCACCCTGCTGCTCTTCGTCGCCCTCGCCGCGATCCAGCTCGGCATCGTCGCCTACACCGCCCAGCAGGCCGGCACCGCGGCCCGTGCGGCCGCCCGGGTCGCCTCGCACGGCGAGGGCGGCGGCGAGGCCGCCGGCTACGCGGCCATGAGCGACTGGCTCGCCGACGGGGCCGAAGTGAGCGCACCCGCCGAGGGCGGAGAGGTGACGGCGACCGTCACCATCCCGGTCCCCGCGCTGCTGCCGGTCTTCGACTTCGGCTCCGCCGAACGGTCCGTCACCATGCCGGTCGACGAATGACCCCGCCACACGGTCGCGGACGGCGAGAGGAGATGACGTCATGAGCCTGCGGTCACGGATCAGCAGTCCGGAGCCGGTCAACGGTCACAGCGAGGAGAACCGCCTCGTCGGGGTCTACCGCGCCAAGCTCCTGGAGGAGATCGACCTCGCGGAGATGTCCTCGCTCGCCGCCGCCGAACGACGGGCCCGGCTGGAACGCGTACTCGGCCACATCATCAGCCGCGAGGGCCCGGTGCTCTCCACCGTCGAGCGCTCGCAGCTCATCCGCCGCGTCGTCGACGAGGCACTCGGCCTCGGCATCCTGGAACCGCTGCTGGAGGACGCGTCCATCAGCGAGATCATGGTGAACGGCCATGAGCAGGTCTTCGTCGAGCGCGGCGGGCGGCTGGAGATGCTCCCGCTGCGTTTCTCGTCCAACGAACAGCTGATGCAGACGATCGAGCGCATCGTCTCCACCGTCAACCGGCGGGTGGACGAGGCCAATCCGATGGTCGACGCCCGGCTGCCCTCCGGGGAGCGCGTCAACGTCATCATCCCCCCGCTGTCCCTGACCGGCCCGATCCTCACCATCCGGCGCTTCCCCCGGGCGTTCACGCTCGCGGAGATGATCGCGATCGGCTCGCTCGACGAGCAGATGACGCTGCTGCTGGCGGGTCTGGTGCGGGCCAAGTTCAACGTGATCGTCTCCGGGGCGACCGGCACCGGGAAGACGACTCTCCTCAACTCGCTGTCCGCTCTCATCCCCGAGGGCGAGCGCATCGTCACCATCGAGGACTCCGCAGAGCTCCAGCTCCAGCAGGCGCACGTGATCACCCTGGAGAGCCGGCCCCCCAACGTCGAGGGCAAGGGCCGCGTCACCATCCGCGACCTCGTACGCAACTCCCTGCGTATGCGCCCTGACCGCATCATTGTCGGTGAGGTCCGCGGCGGCGAGACGCTCGACATGCTCCAGGCGATGTCGACCGGTCACGACGGATCACTCGCCACCGTCCACGCCAACAGCGCCGAAGACGCGCTGATGCGCCTCCAGACGCTGGCGTCCATGTCCGAGGTCGAGATCCCGTTCGTGGCGATCAAGGACCAGATCAACAGCGCCGTCGACGTGATCGTGCAGCTCACCCGGCACGCCGACGGCTCCCGCCGGGTCACCGAGATCGCCGTCGTCGACTCCTCCGGCCGTGAGGAGTACCGCATCGTCTCCGTCTGCCGCTTCAACGCCCAGCCGATGTCCGCCGACGGGCGGATCCACGGACGCTTCGAGTACTACCCGGTGCCGCGGCGGGTCGCGGAACGCCTCTACATGAAGAACGAACCCCTGCCACCGGCCTTCGGTATCGCCGCCTCCGAGACCCAGCTCGCCGTCCGCAGGTCCCTCCTGTGACACGGCCACGACCCGACTGACCACCCCGACCCGGCCGACCACCCCGACCCGACTGGCCACCCCGACCCGGCCGACCACCCGACCCGGCCGTCCCCTCCGATGCCGCCGACCACCCCGACGCCGCCGACGACTCGACCACCCCGCCCCCGACCGCACACCGAGAAGGTCCCGCCGCCATGGACAACCTCCCGCTCCTGACGATCGGAGTCACACTGCTCGCCTGTGTGCTCTGCGTCGTCGGCGTGCACGCGTACTCCTCCGGCAGGGCCCAGCGCCAGGCACTCGTCGAGCGCATGTCGCAGACGGGCCCCCTCGCCCTTCCCTCCGGGAGGCGGCGGCGGTTCGGCGGTGTCGACCGGCGGCTGCGCGGGACACGGCTCGGCAACCGCATCGAACGGAAGATCGCGGTCACGGGCCTCGACCTGACGCCCGGCGAGTACGTCGTCTACGTGGTCGCTGCCCTGCTCGCCGTGTACCTCGTCATCGGCGCGATCTTCGCCCCCTTCTTCGGTGTGCTGGCCGCCGTCGCGAGCCTGTGGGGCGCCAACGCCTTCCTCAACTGGCAGCGCGTCAAGCGCACCGAGGCGTTCATCGCCCAGCTCCCCGAGTTCACCCGCGTCCTCGCCAACGCCACCCAGGCCGGGCTCGCGCTGCGCACGGCGCTCGCCATGGCCGCCGAGGAGCTCGACGATCCGGCCGGCCACGAACTGGGAATGGTCGCCGACCAGTTGGCGCTCGGACAGTCCCTGGACGACGCCCTCGGCGAACTCGCCGAACGGCTGCCCTCCCGCGAGCTCATCGTCCTGGTCACCACACTCATCCTCGCCAACCGCGCCGGCGGTCAGGTCGTCACCTCGCTGCGGAACCTGACCGAGACGCTGGAGGAGCGGAAGGAGACCCGCCGTGAGGTCACCACGATGCTCTCCCAGATCAAGGTCACCGCGCTGGCGGTGCCCCTCCTCGGGCTGGGCTTCCTCCTGATGATCAACGCGATGACACCGGGCGCCCTCGACAAGATGACGGGCTCGGTGGTCGGCCAGTTCGCCACGCTCATCGCCTTCGGCCTGTACGCCCTGGGCGCCTTCCTCATCCGCCGCATGTCCAGGATCCAGGTCTGAGAGGCGACGACACCATGGGACTTCTGCTCGCCGCGCTTCTCGCGGTCTCCGTGTACGGGATCTTCCACGGCATCCGGATGTACCGGGCCGACGCCCGGCTCCCCGGCGACCTCGCGCTCGCGCTGGAGGTGGGCTCCACCCGGACCACCGCGGTCGGCTCGGGCATCGACCGGCTCGGCATGCGGTACGCCCCCGCCGTGCTGCGCGCGATGGGCCCCAAGCGGGTCGACGCCGTCCGCAGACGGCTCGACATGGCGGGCAACCCCTCCGGCATGACCGTCGACCGCTACGCCGCCCGCCGCGCGGTGTACGGATTCCTGGGCGTGCTGGCGGCCTTCTCCATGCTGCTGCGGGGCCAGATCGTCATCGCCGTCCTCGCCCTGCTGTTCGGACTCTTCTGGACCGACGTCATCATCCGCGCGGCGATCCGCAAACGGCGTGAGGACATCGAACGCACGCTGCCCGACTTCCTCGACGTCCTCGCCGTCGTCGTCTCCGCCGGACTCGGCTTCCGCCAGGCACTGGAACGCGTCGCGGAGAAGTACCAGGGCCCCTGGTCCGACGAACTGCGCATCACTCTGCGGCAGATGGACATGGGCGTCAGCCGACGCGACGCCTTCGACCAGCTGCGCCGGCGCAACGACTCCGAGCAGGTGTCGATGTTCGTCACCGCCCTCCAGCAGGGGGAGGAGCTCGGTGCGCCGATCGTCGACACCCTGATCCAGATCGCCACCGACATGCGCCGCACGGACGCGCAGAACGCCCGGCGGAACGCCGCGAAGGCCGTGCCCAAGTCGACGCTGGTGGTCACGCTGGTCATGCTCCCGGCCACCATGATCCTCATCGTCATGAGCTTCTACTACGGCTCCGGGGTGGACCTCGGGGACGTCCTGGGCGGCTGACCACGGCACACCCGGATCCCCGCACCAAGACCGCACAGCCCGCACAGCCAGCCCGGATCTCGCATATCGCACGGACCGCGGACACAGACGAAGGACCGAAGGGGAGGTGGACACCATGGCACCTGGCAAAGCCGTACTCAGCGGCGGCAACGCGGGTGAGACGCCGGCCGACGTGGCCTCCACGGGCCCCGCGCGCCTGCCGTCGCTGCCCATCCAGGTCAACGCCCTCCAGGCGCTGTGCCGTCAGGTCTTCGGGTTCCGGCTGGCAATGATCGCTCTGGCCGCGCCGTTCGCCCTCGACGGCACCCGACCCGGCCCGGCGACCTGGCTGGTGGGCGCCGCGGTCCTGGTCACCTTCATGAGCTCCTACGTCCTCCTGAGGGACTGGGAACGCTTCGGGCCCGTCCTGCTGCGCCACCCGTGGCTCCTCGGCGCCGACATGACGTTCGGCGCGCTGCTGCTGATCACGGCATCGCCCGACTCCACCCTCGCCTACGTCACCATGTGCACCCCGCTGCTGGCAGGACTGATCTCCGGGTGGCGCGGAGCCGCGGTCTTCGCGGTGCTCCAGTCGCTGATCATCGCCGGGGCGTACGCGGTCAACATCGAGGCCGAGGCCCGCTTCACCGCCCTGCTGCTGCCCGGCCTGTGCGTCCTGGCCGGCGCCATCGGCAGCACCCTGCGCAATCTGATGCTCGGCTTCGGAGCGGCCAGCCAGGCGCTGACCGAGGCGCGCGCCCGGCTCGCGGTCAGCGGCGCGGTCGATCAGGAACGGGCGCGGCTCGCCCGCGAGCTGCACGACTCCGTGGCCAAGACGCTGCACGGTCTGGCGCTCGCCGCCGACGGCCTCGCGAGTTCCGCCGACCGGATGGACCCGCTCACCGTCAAGCACCAGGCGGACCTGGTGGCCCGCTCGGCCCGCCGGGCCGCGGCCGAGTCCCGGGAGCTCCTGTCGGACCTGCGCCGGGAGTCCGGCCTCGACGGCGGCGTCGACCTGCTCGCCGAACTGGCGGCTCGTACGGACGACTTCGCCCGCCGCAACGCCGTACGGGCCACCTTCAGCCCTCTCGGCGACGGACCGCCCCCGCATGTGCCCCCCGCCGTCGCCCGGCAGGCCCTGACCATCGCGTCCGAGGCCATGGAGAACGCCCACCGCCACGGCCGCCCGAGCTATCTCTCCGTATCGGCGGGAGTCACCGGAGACGTGCTGCGGATCAGCGTGTACGACGACGGCCGGGGCCTGCCCCCCGGCACTTCCCTCGAAGGCCTGCGCCGGGCCGGCCACTTCGGTCTCGTCGGCATGGTGGAGAGAGCGGCGTCCATCGGAGCGAGGATCCGGATCGGCCGGGGGAAGGCGGCGAAGGGCACGGAGGTACGCCTGGAACTGCCCGTGGTCGCGCTGGGGGCGGTCGGGGGCATACCCCGGCAGCCGGCCGGACCGTCCCGTCGTCAGACGCCGCACACCCCCGAGGCACAGCGCACACGAACGGTCACCTGACAACGCCACCCCCCGTCCCCGCCTTTCGAGAGGAGGCTGCAGCCATGCCGGACGAACACTCCCGCACCTCGGGACAGCACTGGAGCCATCAGGCGCATGTCTCGCAGCACACGTCCTCACATACCTCCGACGAACTTCCCGCGCTGCCCGATCAGTTGCCGGGGGCGTGCCCACCTCTGCGGGTGGTCGTGGTCGACGACAACCCGGTCGTACGAGCCGGGCTGACGGTCCTGCTGCAGGGCCGGGACGACCTCGACGTCGTGGCCGAGGCGGCGGACGGCCGCGAGGCCTACGAGGCCGCGGTCCGGCACCGACCCGACGTGATCCTGCTCGACGTCCGGATGCCGGGGGTCGACGGCCTCGGCGCGCTGCCGCATCTGGTCCGCCTCGCACCGGTGCTGATGATGACCTACAGCCGGGAGAGCGAGATCGTGCACGAGGCGCTGCGGCTGGGTGCCGGGGGCTATCTGGTGCACGGCGAGTTCACCGCGGACCAACTGGTCGCCGCCGTACGGGACATCAAGGCGGGTCGTGCGACGTTCACCCACTCCGCGTCCGGCGCGCTGCTCGCCGGGGTGCGGAGCGGCCGGCAATTTGCTCAACGGTCTTCGCTTACGCAAGCGAATGTGGCACATTCGTCCTCAGGCCCCGTTGTAGCCGGTGAACTGCGGGGAGTGATCACCGAGTTGAGTCAGCGGGAGGTGGAGGTGATGGACCTGATCGCGTCGGGCATGACCAATCAGCAGATCGCCGCCTCCTGCTTCATCAGCCAGAAGACGGTCAAGAACCACATCAACCGCATCTTTGCCAAATTGAACGCGGGGAGCCGGGGCGAGGCCATCGCCGTCTGGCGCAGCCTCGCACGAGGGGGGTCGGCGTGAGGGCGTTACGCACACTCCGCTGCCCCGATTGGGCCCACCCTTGGGCCCACAGGCCCATGTCCGCCGTCCCGCCCCGGGCGTACGGTGCACGCGCTGTCAGCCGGACCGGCCTGGAGGAAGTCGATGTCGAACGTGACACTGAAGGCGATCGTGAACACCCGTGTGTACGTGGCCGCCTGGGTGGCCGCGACGGCACTGACGATGAAGGAACGCCGCGACGAGGGGCAGGGCGCGGTCGAGTACGTGGGCGTGATCGTGCTGGTGGCGCTGATCATCGCGGCGCTGGTGGGGTCGGGGGTGGCGAACGACATCGCCACGGGCCTCACCACCAAGGTCAACGAGATTCTGGGCGGAGGCGGTGGGGAGTAGTCCCTCCCGCCGCTGGTAGGACCCGTGACGCAGGGCAGGCCGCTCCCATCTACATCGCGATGGTGGCGGGCCTGCTCTTTCTCGCGCTCGCGTTCTTCGCGGTGGGGCAGGCGGGAGCCACCCGCAATGGTGCTCAGTCCGGCGCCGATGCCGCAGCCCTCGCCGCCGCCATGGAGTCCCGCGACCGGGTCCTCGGGGACGGCGAACTCGACCTCGACTTCCTGGGCAGCCTTCTCGACGGTGATGTGATCGGGGACCCCGGCGGGGGCTGCGCCGCAGCCGGTCGATTTGCAGGTGAGAACGAGACGACGGTCACGGGGTGTGACTTTCTGGGCCCCGGTCGCTGGGGATTCCGGGTGACCGTCGACTCGCAGCCGCTCGGGGAGACGATCCTCCCGGGAACAGCCGACCGGCGTGCCGAGGCGAAGGCCACCGCTGTCGTGGAGCCCTTGTGCACCTTCAAGCCCTCGGAGAACGAGCCCTCGCCGGGCGACGGCGGCAACGAACCCGAGGAGCCCAGCCCGTCGCCCTCGGAGGAGCCGGAGTCCCTGGGAACGCTCCGCTGCCCCGATGGCGAGATCGACATCGACCCCGAAGACACGGATCCACTTCCCGACCTGTCCGAACTCTTCACCGTCCGGCTGGTCGAGGACTGACCCCGACCGAACGCAAAGGAACACCACTCATGACTATTCGGCACGGAGCGATGACCCGCAGGGCAGTGACCGCCGTCCTTGCGGCAGCGGCGCTGTCGCTGTCGACGGCGTGCGGGGGCGGCGGTGACAGCGGCTCCGACGACAAGAAGAGCAGCAGCTCGGCGTCGACGGAATCGGACAAGCCGGAAGAGTCCGGTGCCGGCGAAGGCAACACTGTGCCGGACAAGAGCAAGACCTTGGCCACCATCAATGGCAGCAACGGTTTCGAGTTCACCATCCACAGCGCCGTTCGGGACGGCGGTGGCTTTCTGACGATTTCCGGAGCGGTGAAGAATACGACCGGGAAACGGCAGATTCCCCCGATTCAGTGGAACGGCGAAGAAACCCAGGTCAAGCGCACCGGCAGGTCATTCGCCGGGGTGACCCTGGTCGACAAGGTGGGGAAGAAGCGTTACTACGTCCTGCGCGACACCGACGGCTTTCCCCTGACGACCACTGGCCTCAGTGCATTCGAAGGCGGCCAGAGCGTCGACTTCTTCGCCCAGTTCCCCGCACCCCCCAACGAGACCACCACCCTCGATCTCCAGATCCCCCTCATGCCCACCGCCACGATTGAGATCTCCTGATGCGTGCGGCACCCGTCTCCCTCGCCGCCCTGTTCCTCTTCACCAGCATCCAGCTGACCACCGCCCCCGCCGCGTCCGGCGACCCCGGCGACGACGGCCCGAGCGTCCCGCCCGGGACCGAGTCGACGTACACCCCGCCGGAGATCGACGGCAGCAGCCCCGGTCTGAAGATGCGCGACGGTGCCACCCTCGCCCAGCCGCGCGTGCTGGACATCGTCTCCATCGTGGAGACCGAGGGCGGCGAGGAGCGCCGTGAAGAGACCACGTCCTCGCTGAAGTTCGCGCTCCAGGCCGAGGTCCTGTTCGGCAAGGACAGCGCCAAGCTCACACCCCAGGCCAACGGGCGCATCTCCGCCATCGTCGCGGAGATCAAGAAGCACAACGCCCAGAAGATCCGCGTCTTCGGGTTCACCGACAACCTCGGTACGTACGAGCACGGCCGGGTCCTGTCCAAGAAGCGGGCCGATGCCGTGCACGGGGTGCTCAGCGGGCAGCTCGACGACGCCGGGATCACCTACGAGGTCCGCGGCTACAGCGAGGACTATCCGATCGCGGACAACTCCAGCGAGGAGGGCCGGACCAAGAACCGTCGTGTGGAGGTCTCCTTCCCGACCGGGGGCACCAACTGAACGCGTTTACGCCGTACGTCCCGCAGCCGGCCCGCAGTACGCTGCGGGCCGGCTGTCGACCGAATGGGCCGAGGAGCGCGCGGATGAGACGGGTACGGGCGGCAACGGTGACGGTGCTCCGCGGAGTTCTCCTCGGAGTCGTCTCCGGGGCTCTCCTCGCACCGGCCTCCGCCGCCGCCGTCTCCCCGAGCGGCCAGGCCGCCGCCTACCGGACCGCCTCGGACGCGAAACGCGTGCAGGGCGCGGCATCCAGCGATGAGGGCCCGCGGCTGCGGCCCGGGACGTACACCGACACCGTCTCCGCGGGAGAGCGGAAGTTCTACCGCGTCGTTCTCGACGACGAGTCGAACGCCTATGTCTCCGCCGTACTGGCTCCGCCGCCCGGCAGTCCGGTCGGTGCCACGGACGGCGTCCGGATCACGCTGGAGTCCGCGGACGGTGAGAAATGCAGCGTGAGCAACGACGTCACGTTCGGCAGCTCCACCGCCCGGCCGGTCGCCGACTACGCCACGCGGCGCATCGGTCAGGGGCGGGAGTGCCAGGAGGCGGGCGACTACGTCTACAGCGTCGAGTGGATCGGCTCGGGGGCCGGTTCCGGAGCCCGTGACTGGCCGTTGGAGCTGAAGTACATGACGGAGCCCGGGGTCGGGGACGGTGCGCAGACGCCCGCGCCGTCCTCCTGGGCGACGCGGCCGGCGGAACCCGTCACGGGGACGCCGAAGGGCGTCGACGGCGGGTCCGGGTTCAACGACGCTCCCGCCGTCGGGCACGGCGTGTGGCAGGACCGGCTGAGTCCCGGTGAGAGCCGCTTCTACAAGGTGCCCGTCGAGTGGGGTCAACAGGTGTTCCTCGACGCGGAGTTCGCGGGCATGGGCGGCGGCCGTGCCGCGTCGGTGCCGGACGGCCTGCGGCTGACCCTGTTCAACACGGGCCGTGGCTTCGTCAAGAACGCGGCGACCGGCTACCGGGGCGGTCCCTCGGAGGTGTCGCTCGGCACGGCGCCCGCCGCGTTCGCCAACAGGACCTCGCCCCGGGACGACACGGGAGCGATGCGGTTCTCGGGCTGGTACTACGTCCGGGTCTCGCTCGACCAACGGGTCGACACCGCGCTGCCGTTGACGCTGCGGGTGGGCGTCGAGGGCGATCGCGTCGAGGGCCCGGCGTACACGGGTGACGCCGTCGCGGCCGGCTTCGGGCTCACCGACGAGGACCGGGCGGCCGCGCGGGACGGGCGGGCGGCGTCCGGCAGCGGCACCGGGAACAGCACGCTGTACAGGGCCGTCGGCTACACCGGCATCGGCCTGGGCGCGGCCCTCGTACTGATCCTCGCCGCATGGACCCTGCTGGCCCGCCGCAGCCGCGGCCGCCACGTACCGCAGCCACTGCCGTGGGAGCCGCGCGCCCACTGAGCGGGCCGGGCAGGGTGGGGCTTGAGCCGTCGCCGCCGCCACAGGCCGGACGCCAGGCCCAGCAGGACACAAGACCCAGGCCGGACACAAGGCCGAGGCCGGACGCCAGGCCCAGGCCCAGGCCGGACACAGCACCCTGGCCGGGGCCAAGGCCCAGGTCACGGGGGGCCCGCGATTGGGCCCGGGGGCCCATGACCCCGGCACATTCGCTCCCTACCGTCGCTTCATGTCGCCACACGGGGTTGCGCGTCGGACCCGCCGTCGAGTGTGCCGGGGACTGCCGCGCCCCCGCGCACGCCTCCTCGGCCCGCGGAAGGAGCGCGGGGACCGGTCGGGCCCGCACGCCGTCGACCGTGTGGGCCGGGCAGACGACGGGACCTCTTCGTGATCTACAGCTTTCTGACCGTCCACCGGCTGACCGTGTCCGCCATGGCCGTGGCGCTGGCGCGTGCGGTGGGCGTGCCCTCCACGGCGGTCGACATCGCCGACGAGGACTCGGCCGACGACCGGGACGGCCGCAACTGGGACGCGCTCGTGCTCTGCGGCTATCACGCGGTCGCCGGGGATGTCGCGCTGGCCTGGGAGGTATCGGTCGCGGACGCCGTGCCCGACCCCCCGGACGAGGCCGACGCGGCGCGGAGCCTCGCTGCCCTGAGCGGGACGACGGTGCTGTACCCCGCCGAGGAGGCGGTCCCCTCCGCGTACTGGGCGGCCGCTCCGGACGGTACGGTGACGCGCGCCCGGGTGGTCGAGGCGGGCGCAAGCGGCGGAGCCGTGGTGGTGGAGGTCGAGGCCGTCGAGACGGCGGTCGCACAACTGCCCTCGGCGCGCGTTCAGTTGCTGCCGGAGATTTTCCGGGAGGAGAAGGTGCCGACGCCGGTGGCGGATGCCTTCGCCGCCCTCACCGACGCGGACGGCAGCGCACCGGTGCGGGGACCGGAGAACCGGGCGCGTGAGGAACTGCTGCTCTGGGAGCGTCTCGTCCGCAGGATCGCGGCCGATTGGGCGCCGACCGGCCGCTACCCCGAGGAGCTGTATCTGGAGGACCTGCGCACCCGCGACCGGCTTGCCGAGCGGCTGGCCGCCGTGCACGGCACCCTGGCCGAGGAAGTCGCTCGTTCTGCCGAGACGCTCGACGTACTCTTCCGTACGCACACCACCGACGACGGGGGAGAACTGCTCGGATGCCTGACCAAGTCGGGATCCGCGACGGCGGACCGCGGCTGGTGGTGGCGACGACGACCTGCGCGGCTGCCCTGGGTCTGACGGCGTGACGGCGTGACGGGGGTCGGGCAGCCCGGCCGGCGTCCTGGCGACAGGCGCGCCGGGCGAAGGAGGAGCGAGCGTGGCAGTGCCGTTCGGTGACCGGCTGCGGGACGAGCTGGGTCCGCCCCGGCGGGCACGGCTGCTCGACAGCAGCCCGCGATCGGCTGTCTGGCGGGTCGAACTGGGCGACGGCACGGCCGCCGTGGTGAAGCAGCTCATCGCCGAAGGACCGGGCGGCGAGGCAACCGGTGAAGCCAGTGAAGCTGCCGACGAACGCTACCGACGGGAGATCACGGCCCTGCGCTCCGCCGGACGCGTACGTCCCGCGGTGGTGCCACGCCTGCTCGGTACAGATCCGGACGCCCGGGTGCTCGTACTGGAGCATGTGGAACACCGGACACCGCGCGAGGGCTGGCAGATCGTGTACGCACAGGGCCTCGCGCGCTTGCATGCCGCGGCCACCGGCGACGAGGCGGAGCTGCCCCGCTGGACCGGGCCCGGTGAGCGCGATGTCACCGCGTTCCTGGCCTTCGCCCGGCGTCTCGGTGCCACCGTCCCCGCGGCGGCCGAGGACGAAGTCGGCGCGCTCGTGGACCGCCTCGGGGCACCGGCCGTACGCAGCGCACTGCTGCACGGCGACCCCTGCCCCGGCAACGATCTGCACACCCCCGACGGCATCCGCTTCGTCGACTTCGAGCAGGCCTGCCTCGGCAACGGCCTCATGGAACTCGCGTATCTGCGCATCGGCTTCCCGACCTGCTGGTGTGTCACCGATGTCGCCGAGCCGCTGCTGTCCGAGTCCGAGCAGATGTACCGCGCCACCTGGCGTGCGGCGACCGGAACCGAGGTCGCGGGCGATCTCGCCGACGCGTGCGCGGGCTGGCTGATCCGGGGCGACGCCCTGGTGGAGCGTGCCCGCCGGGGCACCGTCGACCGTTTTGCCCGCGCGGTGGACGAGGACTGGAAGTGGGGCACTGTCACCGCGCGGGAGCGCCTGCTGCACCGGCTCTCCGTGGTCGCCGGGATGGCCGAAACCCATGAGGCGCTCGGGGCGCTGGGGGCGCTCGCCGGGGACGTACGTGACCGGGTACGACTGCGGTGGCCCCGCCTCGGAGCGGTCCCGACCCGCAGACCGGCGTCATAGAGAGCCGCGCGAACTCCGGGCCGGGCCGCCCGCCTCGCGGCCCAAGCCGCCAGGCCCGCCGCCTGAACGTCCCGGCCGGCAGCCCGAGAGGGCCCATCCCGGTGCCCTGCTCAGGACATCACCGGTCAGGGGGCCCCGACCCCGTCGTGCCCGTCGTGCCCGCGGTCCTTGCCGTCCCCCGGCGTCTCGATCGTGAGCCGTGCCCCGGCGACGACACCCCACTCCGCCATCGCCCCCGCCGCAGCCTCCAGCACGTGCCGCGCCCGCAGCCGGGGCCTCCCGAGTCGCCCCGGACCCATCGTCCGGACCTTCACGACCCTCAACTTCCGGTCCAGGTAGGCCACATCGATCGCGAACCGCATCCGGAAGGTGTGCACGCTGTTGCACGGCGTCAGCAGCATGGCCCCGTCGATTCCGTCCCGGCCCAGCAGCCCGCGCCGCCGCGGACCGTACGTCGCCGCGATCTCCACCGGCACCGCGGCGTCCCGCCCGGCCACCCGCAACGCCCCCGTGCCGTCCCGCCATCGACGCCGTCCGCTCATGGTCGTAGACCGTAGCGGCGGCCTTGCGGCCGTGGGTCCGGATGCCCCGAGTGGGCCCCCGGACCCATGACCGCGAGCGGAACGGGGCCCTACGCTCTGTGCCGTGTATGCCACGATGCTCGCCGTCGCCGCCCTGTGGGGCGCCGCCGCGGGCCTGCTCGTGCCCCGGGCCGCGTACCGGCTGTCCGTCGAGCCGGGGGAGCCCTGGCGCGGCAGCTGTCCTTCCGGGCACGGCTTCGGCGGTCCGGTGCGCGGCTGGATCGGCGGAGCCCGGTGCGCGACCTGCGCGACGCCGGTACCGGCCGTGTCCGGCCGAACGGCCGACGGCGACGCGGGCGGCTCCCCGGACGCACCGGCGGCACCCGCGATGCCCCCAACACCCGCGACACCCGCGACACCCACAACGCCCGCGGCACCCACAACGCCCGCGACGCCCGCGTCCTCCGTCACCGTCCCCTTCGTCACCACCGCGGTCTGCGTCGCGGTGGCCGCCGCCACCGGGGCCCGCCCCGAACTGGCCGTCTGGCTGCTGATGGTGCCCTTCGCCGTCCTGCTCGCGGTCGTCGACCTCCGGGTGCACCGGCTGCCCGACCAGCTGACCCTGCCGCTGGCCGCCGCCGCGGCCCTTCTCCTCGGACCGGTGGCCCTGCTGCCCGGCCACGCCGGTTCCTGGTCCACCGCACTGCTCGGCGGACTCGTCCTCGGCGGCGCCTACTTCATGCTCTTCGTCATCCATCCGAACGGCATGGGCTTCGGTGACGTCAAACTGGCCGTGTCGCTGGGCGTCGTCCTCGGCTGGTACGGCTGGACCGTGCTCCTCGCCGGCGCCTTCGCGGGCTTCCTCTTCGGCTCGCTCTACGGGGTCGCGCTGATGGCTCTCGGCCGCGCAGGCCGCAGGACGGCGATCCCGTTCGGGCCGTTCATGATGGCGGGAGCGCTGCTGGGTCTGCTGCTCGGCGCACTCGCCGCCCGCGGCTGACCTCGTACGTACGCAAGCACCCCACCCCGCGCCCGCGCCCGCCCCACGGAGCCCCACCCAGCCCCGCAGGTCGCGCACCCGCGAGTCGCCCATAACGAGAAGACAAGCGCCGCCGTGGCGCGCAGTATCGGTTCCATGGACACCCAGCCGGTCAACATCATCAAGGCGCTCGCCTCCTTCGACGACGTCTACAGCCCGCGCATCGTCGCCCGGATGAACGACTACGAGGTACGCATCGCCCACACCGCCGGAGAGCATGTCTGGCACGCCCACGAGGACACCGACGAGTTCTTCCTCGTGCTCGACGGCCGCTTCGACATCGCCCTGCGCGCCGCCGACGGCACCGAGTCCACCGTCGAGCTCACCAAGGGCGACACCTACGTCGTCCCCAAGGGCACCGAGCACAAGCCGTCGTCGCCCGGCGGCTCGATCCTCATGTTCGAGCCGTCCGGTACGAAGTCGACCGGCGACCGGCACGAGGGCGAGATCCCCGGCCATGTCGACAGCACCACGGGACACGCCCTGTCATGACAGCGCGGCAGCCCGGCACACCGCGGTCGTTCGAGGACCTGATCGAGGAGGCGTCGTCCGTCTCCGTCGAGGGCTGGGACTTCTCCTGGCTGAACGGGAGAGCCATCGAGCAGCGCCCCTCCTGGGGGTACGCCCGGTCGATGGGGGAGCGCATGGCGCGGGCCTCGGCGGCGCTGGACATCCAGACCGGCGGTGGAGAAGTCCTCGCCTCCGTACCGGTGTTGCCGGTCCTCACCGTCGCGACGGAGGCCTGGCCGCCGAACGTCGCCAAGGCCACCGCCCTGCTGCGGCCGAGGGGCGTGGCGGTCGTCGCCGATCCCGAGGAGCCGCCACTGCCGTTCGCCGACGAGGCGTTCGACCTCGTCGTCAGCCGCCATCCCGTCCGTGCGTACTGGCAGGAGATCGCCCGCGTACTGCGGCCCGGCGGCACGTACTTCTCGCAGGAGGTCGGCCCGGCCAGCGTCTTCGAACTGGTGGAGTACTTCCTCGGGCCGCAGCCGCCGGAGGTGCGCGGCGCCCGCGATCCGCGGGCGGCGGTGGCCGCGGCACAGGCGGCGGGCCTGGACGTGGTGGATCTGCGGGCGGAGTCGCTGCGGACCGAGTTCCACGACATCGGGGCCGTCGTCTACTTCCTGCGCAAGGTCATCTGGATGGTCCCCGGGTTCACGGTCGAGCAGTACCGTCCGCGGCTCGCGGCGCTCCACGAACGGATCGAGTCGGAGGGACCGTTCGTCGCCACGACGACCCGCTTCCTCATCGAGGCGGTCAAGCCCGTCTGAGTCCCTGCCCTGTCGCGTCGTCCTGTACGCCCCCGCCGCGTCGCTCACCAGCCCTCGTAGCTACGCCAGGAGGACTTCCGGCCGCCTTGCGATGGCACGCACCGGACGACGTTCCCCAACGGGCAGACATTGCCGGTCCAGGCACTAGCATCCGGAGGTATGCGGACATTTTCTGACAACTCGGCGGCTCGGCGCAGCGTCCTGCGATCCCTCGTCCCCGCGCCCTCGCCGGAGCCCGGAACACGCACCGCTGCCCGTTTCCCCGCCGCCCTCCTCCCCTGGAGCTGGGCGGCGGTCTTCTTCCTGCTCTACGCCACCGTCGCGGTGCGCCGTCATCTGCTGCTGCGCACCACCGGCTACGACCTCGGCATCTTCGAGCAGGCCATCCGCGCCTACTCCCAACTGCGCGCTCCGATCGTCCCGTTGCGCGGAGAGAACTTCCATCTCCTCGGCGACCACTTCCACCCCGCGCTCGCCGTCCTCGGCCCGCTCTACCGACTGTGGCCGTCCCCTCTGTGCCTGCTCATCGCCCAGTCCGCGCTGCTGGCACTCGGCGCCGTACCGCTGGTGGCCTGGGCGCAGCAGGTGCTCGGTCGGCGGCCCGCGCACGCCGTCGCCCTCGGGTACGGGCTCAGCTGGGGCATCGCGTCGGCCGCCGCGTTCGACTTCCACGAGGTCGCGCTCGCCGTGCCGCTGCTGTCCTTCGCCGTCGTCGCGCTCGGCCGGCGGCGCTGGGGAGCCGCTGTGGCCTGGGCGGCACCGCTGGTCCTGGTCAAGGAGGACCTGGGGCTCACGCTCGCCGCGCTGGGCTGTTTCGTCGCCTGGAAGGGCCCGCGGCTTCTCGGCGCCGTCACCGCGGCCGCCGGTGTGATCGCCTCGGTGATCGAGATCAAGGTGCTGCTCCCGGCGTTCAACCCGGCCGGCGGCTATGCCCACGGGGGGAACCTGGGCGAGGGCAGCCACTCCACCCTGCTCGGCACCCTCGTCTTCGCCCCGCTCGACGCGCTGCGCCCGGACATCAAGGCGATGACCCTCGTCCTGGTCTTCGCGCCCTCGGCGCTCCTCGCCCTGCGCTCTCCGCTCGCCCTGCTGGCCGTGCCCACGCTCGCGTGGCGGATGCTCTCCCAGAACGGCTTCCACTGGGGCACGTCCTTCCACTACAGCGCCGTCCTGATGCCGATCGTGTTCGCCGGGCTCATCGACACCCTCCGGCGCTGGGGGGCGGCCGACCACCCGCTCGCCGCACGGCAGGTGCGGGCCTCCCTCGCCACGGTCCTCGCCGTCACCGTCGTCATGCTGCCGTCGTTCCCCCTGGCCCAGCTGGCGCAGCGCGCCACCTGGCGCACCACACCCCACATCGAGACCGCCCGCTCCCTGCTGGCGAAGATCCCCGACGGCGCGTCCGTCGCCGCCTCCAACCGCCTGGTGCCCCAGCTCACTTCACGCTGCGACGTGGTGCTCTTCCCGACCTTCCCGGTGGACGCCCGGCTCTACGAGTACGACAAGGACCGGCTGCCGCGCCCGACGGCCGAGTGGATCATCCACGACCGGGAGGTGCCCGAGGCCTGGCCGTACCGCACCGGCCACTGGCCCTATCCGCCCGAGAAGCAGGCCGCCGAACTCGATGCCGCCGCGCGCCGGTACGGCTACGAGCGGATCGCCGAGAAGGACGGCATCACCCTGCTGCGCCTCAGGCATGCGGCCCGACCGTGACCGTACCGACCGTCAGCTCCGCCGTCCCCTCCAGCACTTCGGCGATCCGCTCCACCTGACACTCGAGTTCGCGGCGCGTCCGGGCGTGCTCCAGCGCCTTCCCCACCGGCTCGACCGTCACCGCGACGCGCTTCCCGGACCGCTTCTGGTGCCACACCCCGCGGACCCGGCCGTCGACGAGGACGACGGGAAAGTTGCCGGCCTGACCGCCGGCGAGGGCCCGCTCGCGGGCGGCGCCCGGGAAGAGCAGCTCACGCGGCTGCGCGGCGATGGTGAACGCGTCGAAGTAGGGCAGCAGCCGCACCCCGCGCGGTGCCTCCTCGGCGAACTCGCTGTCCCCGGCCGCCACCCACGCCCGCTCACCGGCGAACACGACCTCCTCGGTCCGGCCCTCGGCCGCCGAGGACTCGAAGAGCCCGGCCGCCCAGGCGCGCGGAGCGGCGAGCCACTTCGCGAAGTGCGCGGGCGAGGCGGGCCCGTACGCCCGCAGATAGTGCTCCAAAAGGACCTCCAGCGCGGCCGGCCCGTCCATGGGGGTGACGCCGGGGTTGGTGCAGGTCGCCTTGCGCCCGCGGTTGGGGGCGAAAGCGAGCAGCCCCCGATGCGCCGCCAGATGCGTCACCTGGCGCCACCGGGGCCACTTGTCCTGGAAGGCCTCCATCACCGGATCGCCCGCCCATGATCCGGTGCGCTCCACGATCGCCTCGGTCAGCTCGTCGACGGTCAGCTCCGCGCCGGTGAGCGCGTCGCCGATGGCCGCCAGGACCTGCTCCGTCTGCTCGTCCGTCATCCGTACATGGGGCGGCATCGGGTTCGATCCGGCCGGGATCGCGGAGAGCGCGCCGGTCCACATCGGCATGTCCGCGGCCGCCAGCAGATGGACGGTGCCGCGGGGTCCGTACGTCTTCACCAGGCTGCGCTCCGTCCACAGCGCCTCCCGCACGCTCGTACGGGTTGCGCCGCCGTCCAGGCGCAGCGCGACGGACAGCTCGGCGGCGGAGAGGACCTGTGCGTGCGCGCCGAGCATGGCGGCGGTGATCCGGGCGGGGGAGTCCTGGGCGGGCGTGAGCAGGCCCTGGCGGCGGAGCCTGCGGGCCGTGGCCTCGGTCCATGTCACTTCGCGCGTCGTCATGACAGGACTGTAGGAGCCCTATAGGCCAGATCCTGTCCTCGTTCCGGACCGCGGTCCGCGAACGGTGGTGTACTGGCGAAACGGTAAGTGTCGAGCGTGTCGGAGGAGTTGTCGTGGCCAAGGTGAAGAGTGCGTACAGCTGCGGTCTCGATGCCGCCGTGGACGTCGTCGGCGGCAAGTGGAAGCCGCTCATCCTGTGGGCGCTGCACGACGGCACGCACCGCTTCGGGGAGCTGAAGCGCCATGTCGGCGGCGTCAGCGAGAAAATGCTCATCCAGCAACTGCGCGAGCTGGAGGCGGACGGGGTGGTGCACCGCGAGGTCTACCGGGAGGTGCCGCCCCGGGTGGAGTACTCGCTCACCGAGCTGGGGGAGGCGCTGAACACCGCCCTGCTGCCGCTCGGGGCGTGGGGCGACACCTTCATGGAGCAGATCATCGCCAACAAGACGAAGGAACCCGCGGCCTGACGGAACGCCTGACGGAACGCCCGACGGACGCCCCTGACGGACCCCCGACGGACCGCCTGACGAACGGTCCTTCCCTACACGCCGTCACCGCGTCAACGGCGCGCCCGTACCCCGGGTCCCCCCTGAGGGGTACGGCCCGGGATGCCCGAAGAGCCCAAAAGCCCCTGGTTTCCGGGCTCCCGGGCTACAACAGGCCCTCCGTTCGCCGCATCCGGGGCGTAGTTCCGGCACGGCGTGGCACGCAGCACCACTTACGAAGGGTTATGGTGGAAACCCCCCCTCGGGCCGGTCCGTATCCCCCCACGGACCGGCCCGGTTTTATGTCCCGGCCCGTGCGGCTGCCCGCCGCACCCGGCAGATGAGCCGCTTCCGACCCTCCCCGCCGGTGCGCGGCCACCGCCTCACCCGGGACTCACGCTGCGTCAGCCGTCAGCTGCGGCCCGCCCAGATGTTGGTGCCCTCGGTGTCGACAGCGTAGGCGTCGATCTCCCGCAGCTCCTCCTCGCTCAGCGGCGCACCGGCCAGGGCCGCCACGTTCTCCTCGAGCTGCTTCACGCTGGACGCGCCGATCAGGGCCGACGTCATCCGCGGATCCCGCAGTACCCAGCTGATGGCCAGCTGCGCCAGCGACTGGCCGCGGCCGGCGGCGATGTCATTGAGCCCGTTCAGCCGGCGCACGACCTCGTCGGAAAGAAGCTTGGGATCCAGCGACTTGCCCTGGGTGGCCCGCGAGCCCTCCGGGATGCCCTTCAGGTACTTGCCCGTCAGCAGGCCCTGGGCGAGCGGCACGAAGGAGATGCAGCCCATGCCCGCGCTCTCCAGGGTGTCGAGCAGCCGGTCGTCCTCGATCCAGCGGTTGATCATCGAGTAGGAGGGCTGGTGGATGAGGGCGGGGACGCCCATCTCCTTCAGCAGCCGGGCGGCCTCGGCGGTCTGCTCCGCGGTGTAGGAGGAGACGCCCACGTACAGCGCCTTGCCCTGCCGCACGGCCGTGGCCAGCGCGCCCATCGTCTCCTCGAGAGGAGTGTCCGCGTCGAAGCGGTGCGAGTAGAAGATGTCGACGTAGTCGAGGCCCATACGGTCCAAAGAGGCGTCGAGCGAGGACAGCAGGTACTTGCGGGATCCCCACTCGCCGTACGGCCCGGGGTGCATGAGATAGCCGGCCTTGGTCGAGATGACCAGTTCGTCGCGGTAGGGCGCGAAGTCCTGCGCGAAGAGCTTGCCGAAGTTGAGCTCGGCGGAACCGGGCGGCGGGCCGTAGTTGTTCGCCAGGTCGAAGTGCGTCACGCCGAGATCGAAGGCGCGGCGCAGGATGGAGCGCTGCGAGTCGAGCGGGCGGTCGTCACCGAAGTTGTGCCACAGGCCGAGCGAAAGGGCGGGCAGCTTCAGCCCCGACCGGCCGGAGCGCCGGTACTCCATTGAGTCGTAGCGGTCGGGAGAAGCGAGGTACGGGGAGGTATGAGTCACGTATCCCTCCTTATCACGGACTTGTGACAGACCGGGTTGGGTGGCCGTGGCCCGTGCGCAGTACTGTTGCGGCTTCGGGGATTGCCGCCCGGCGGGGGCCGAGGCCGGTGCTGCGTTCACCCGGGGCAGGGCGCCCGACGGCGGCCGCGCCACGGGCCGGGCCCCGGGTACAGGGCGGGTGAGCCCGACGGAACCGAGAGGTGGACTGGCGTGAACTTGCGTGACCTGGTGTACGGGCTCTACGCACGCCGGGTGGAGGGCCGACTCGACCACGCCCAGGTGCCCAAGCACATCGGCGTCATCCTCGACGGCAACCGTCGCTGGGCCAAGGCCTCCGGCGGTACCGCCGAACAAGGTCACAAGGCCGGTGCCAGCAAGATCCAGGAGCTGCTGGGCTGGTGCGCCGAGACCGATGTCGAGGTCGTCACCCTCTGGCTGCTGTCCACGGACAATTTGGACCGCCCGGAGAAGGAACTCGTCCCGCTCCTCGGCATCATCGAGAACGCGGTCCGCGACCTGGCGGCCGACGGCCGCTGGCGCGTGCACCACGTCGGCACGCTCGACCTGCTCCCCTCCCGCACCCAGTCCGTGCTGAAGGAAGCGGAGCAGGCCACCGACGGCACCGACGGCATACTGGTCAATGTCGCCGTCGGCTACGGCGGCCGGCAGGAGATCGCGGACGCGGTCCGCTCCCTGCTCCTGGAGCACGCCGACAAGGGCACCAGCTTCGAGGAGCTGGCCGAGATCGTCGACGTCGAACACATCTCCGAACATCTCTACACCCGCGGCCAGCCCGACCCCGACCTGGTCATCCGCACCAGCGGCGAGCAGCGGCTGTCCGGATTCATGCTCTGGCAGAGCGCCCACTCGGAGTACTACTTCTGCGAAGTCTTCTGGCCGGCGTTCCGCAAGGTGGACTTTCTGCGAGCCCTCCGTGACTACGCCGCGCGCCACCGCCGCTACGGAAACTGAGGTCCCGGCAGGGCCTCCGCAGCGCTGATCACCCTCTGTTCACCCACACGTCGTCATATGCCATGGCATGGCAGCGCGTGTTCGAGGGAATATCCCTTCCAGGTCGACGTCCGATCCACGAACGTCGTATCTCAGTGAGCGGCCGAGACCGCTCACCCGGGAGGCCCTTTGCACACGAAGGAACGCACCCCCTGTGCGGACCAGGCGGAGGGCCGGTGCTCGGCCCGCGCATCGTGGCCAGAGCCCGGCCCAGTCGCCCGCGACGCCGTCGCAGCCCGACCTCGTCCGAGGGGGTACGTCCTTCCGTGGTGAACAGCACAAAGCGCCGCATGCCCGACAGGCGCACTTACGTTCTCGACACCAGCGTCCTGCTGGCCGACCCGAACGCCATGACCCGCTTCGACGAGCACGAAGTCGTGCTGCCGATCGTGGTCATCACGGAGCTGGAGGCCAAGAGGCACCATCCGGAGCTCGGTTACTTCGCCCGTCAGGCCCTGCGCCTGCTGGACGACTTCCGTATCCGGTACGGACGCCTCGACGCACCCATCCCCATGGGCGACCTCGGCGGCACGATCCGTGTCGAGCTCAACCACTCCGATCCCGGCGTCCTTCCGGCCGGCTTCCGATTGGGGGACAACGACTCACGGATCCTGGCGGTAGCGCGCAATCTCCAGGCCGAGGGGTACGACGTCACGGTCGTCTCCAAGGACCTGCCCCTGCGGATCAAGGCCTCCTCCGTCGGCCTGCTGGCCGAGGAGTACCGCGCCGAGCTCGCCATCACCGACTCCGGCTGGACCGGAATGGCGGAGATGCCGCTCTCGGCCGAACAGGTCGATCTGCTCTACAGCGAGGAGACGCTTTACGTCCCCGAGGCGGCCGAGCTGCCCGTCCACACGGGACTGGTCCTGCAGTCCGAGCGCGGCAAGGCGCTCGGCAGGATCACGGCCGAGGGCAACGTCCGGCTCGTGCGCGGCGACCGGGAGGCCTTCGGCATCCACGGCCGCAGCGCCGAACAGCGCATCGCCCTCGATCTGCTCCTCGACCCGGACGTCGGCATCGTCTCGCTCGGCGGCCGGGCAGGCACCGGAAAGTCGGCGCTCGCGCTGTGCGCGGGACTCGAAGCGGTCCTGGAGCGCAGGCAGCACCAGAAGGTGATGGTCTTCCGGCCGCTGTACGCGGTGGGCGGGCAGGAGCTCGGCTATCTGCCCGGCACCGAGGCCGAGAAGATGAGCCCCTGGGCGCAGGCCGTCTTCGACACGCTCTCCGCCGTGGCGGGCCGTGAAGTGATCGAGGAGGTCCTCGGGCGCGGCATGCTCGAAGTGCTGCCGCTCACCCATATCCGCGGCCGCTCGCTGCACGACGCGTTCGTCATCGTGGACGAGGCCCAGTCCCTGGAGCGGAACGTCCTGTTGACCGTTCTGTCCCGTATCGGGGCTGACTCCCGGGTTGTTCTCACGCATGACGTGGCACAACGGGACAATCTGCGCGTGGGGCGGTACGACGGAGTTGTCGCCGTGGTGGAGAAGTTGAAGGGCCATCCGCTGTTCGCGCACGTCACCCTCACCCGGTCCGAGCGATCGCAGATCGCCGCGCTGGTGACCGAAATGCTCGAAGAAGGCCAGATCTAGCACCAGATACGGCAGTTGGCGCCGCCCGGCAGACGCAAGAGCGTAGCCGGGCGGCGTCGTGCTGTGCGCCGCTTTCCGTAAAACTCGTCTAGCAAACGGCATGTGAGCTTTCACACGCAACGAAGAATTGCCTTGCGGCGTCGGCTTCCGGCAGAGTCTTGCTTCCGTCAGGCCCCGCATACGACACACCCGCACCACCCGTGGTGCACCGCAACACACAACTCAAGACCTGCCGTCGTGTGCCGCCCGCGAGTTTCACGGGTTCTCCCGCAAGGGAGTTGCCCACCGGGCCAGCGCCTCCTGTGACCCGATGCAGTGAGGAGGCCAGCGCAAGGGGCACGATTCGTACGCGAGGTCACCCATGCGCGCGATGCTGGAAGGAAACCGTGTGAGCCGGATCTCGGTCCGGGGATTCGCCGTGGCGTCAGCCACCGCGGTCACCACCGTCGGAGCTGTTGTGGGCGTTGCCTCGGGCAACACCCAGCCCGCGGGCGACACGCTCGAGGCAACGGCCGCCGACGCGACCCTCCTCGCAGACATTCCCATGGGCCAGCAGGCCCAGGTTCAGGTCTCCTCCCTCGCGGAGCAGGCCGACGCCCAGGCTGCCGCCGCCGACGCGACGGCCAAGAAGTCCGCCGAGGAAGCCGCCCGCATCGAGGCAGCGAAGACGGCCAAGGCGAAGAAGGAAGCTGCCGAGGAGAAGGCCCGGGCCGAGCGCGAGAAGGAAGAGCGGGCCAACCGCGACTCCGTGCGCGAGGCTTCGAGCTTCTCCGCGAAGGGCTCCTACTCCGTCGCCGAGGTCCAGGCGATGGCCCGGCAGATGATCCCTGCCGACCAGTTCCAGTGCTTCAGCAACATCGTGGACCACGAGTCCACATGGAACTACCGCGCGCAGAACCCCTCGTCCGGCGCCTACGGTCTCGTCCAGGCCCTGCCCGGCTCGAAGATGTCCTCGGCCGGCGCCGACTGGCAGACCAACCCGGCGACCCAGATCAAGTGGGGCCTCAACTACATGAACGACCGCTACGACAGCCCCTGCGGCGCGTGGGCGTTCTGGCAGGCCAACCACTGGTACTAGAACCGGCGCTCAACTTCACGTCGCCCCTCACCGTCCTACGGTGAGGGGTTTCGTGCGTGTACCGTCGTTCGGAATGCGTGGGGGGAGCAGTGGGGGGAAGAGAGAAGATCATGTCAAGACTGCCAGGTTGGCTCGCGGGGCTGGGCGCCGGAATCACCCGTGCGTCCCAGCGGCTGGACGAGCGCCGTAAGGAAGCCGTGGCCGACGACCTCGCCGACGAGGTCGTCGTGACCGCTCCCCGCCCCGAGCGGATACCGGCGCCGCCCGCGTACGCCCCGGCGGTCGTGGCCAAGCCCGATCCCGTCTCCGCCATTCCCTGGGGCATGCGGGTCGCGGCGGAGGCCGGCTGGCGCCTTCTCGTACTCGCGGGCACGCTCTGGGTGTTGATGAGGATCATCAGCGCCGTCCAGCTGGTGGTGCTCGCCTTCGTCGCGGCGCTGCTCGTCACCGCGATGCTCCAGCCCACCGTGGCGCGGCTGCGCCGGCTCGGCCTGCCACGCGGGCTCGCCACCGCGGTCACCGCGGTCGCCGGGTTCGTCATCATGGGCCTGGTCGGCTGGTTCGTGGTGTGGCAGGTCATGGACAACCTCGACAACCTCTCCGACCGTGTCCGGGACGGCATCGAGGAGCTCAAGCGCTGGCTGCTGGACAGCCCGTTCCATGTCACCGAGTCGCAGATCAACGACATCGCCAAGAACCTCAGCGACACGATCGGCACCAACACCGAGGAGATAACGACCGCCGGCCTGCAGGGCGTGACGGTGATGGTGGAGATCCTCACCGGCATTCTGCTGGCGATGTTCTCCACGCTCTTCCTGCTGTACGACGGGAAGCGCATCTGGCAGTGGACGCTGAAGCTGGTCCCGGCGCAGGCCCGCGAAGGGGTCGCCGGAGCCGGGCCGCGGGCATGGCGCACCCTGACCGCTTATGTGCGCGGCACGGTGATAGTCGCCCTGATCGACGCGATATTCATCGGTATCGGGATCTATTTCCTCGATGTCCCGATGGCTGTGCCGCTCGCCGTGTTCATCTTCCTGTTCGCCTTCATCCCGCTCGTCGGCGCGGTCATCTCGGGCGCCCTGGCGGTCGTCGTGGCGCTCGTCACCCAGGGCGTGTTCACCGCCCTGATGGTGCTGATCGTCGTCCTGGCCGTGCAGCAGATCGAGGGGCACGTGCTGCAGCCCTTCATCCTGGGGCGCGCGGTCCGGGTGCATCCCCTCGCCGTCGTCCTCGCGGTCGCGGCGGGCGGCCTGACCGCCGGCATCGGCGGAGCGGTGGTCGCGGTGCCGCTGGTGGCCGTGACCAACACTGTCGTCGGCTATCTGCGGGTGTACAGCCAGGAACAGGCCCTGCTCGCCACGGCTCCGCCGTACGACGCGACGGTCGTCGAGGTGGCGCCCGGCGCCGTGGCCGTTCCCGAAGGGGCGCCCGTGCCGCAGGAGCGGGAGTGATATCCGAGCCGGAACCGGTCGGTGACGAGGGGCCGTTCGGCGAGCCGGAGATCGCCGGCCGGGGGAAGGACGACGGGGGAGACCGGGACGCTGCCGCGGAGACCGTCTCTGCGGCGGACGTCCCGTGGTTCCGGCGCCCGCCCCCGCAGGCCTGGTGGTGGGCCCTCGGCGGCGCACTGGCGGCCTCGGCGGTGTGGGCGTCCGGTCTGTACGTCCACGAGAGCCGGGGCCCGGACATGGGCGCCTACCGCGAGAGCCGCAACCTCTGCCTCGACGCGGAGGTGAAGGCCCTGTCGTCCGCACTCGGCGCAGTGGACTCCCCGCGGCCGTCCGGACGCGAGCACGAGGCCAGGGACATGGCGACCTGCTGGATCCATCTGGTGGACTCCACCACGAAGGAAACCGACCCGTACACGCCGACGACGGTCTTCGTCACCTACGCGCTGCACAAGAAGACGGACCCGGGGCCGGAGTTCGGCGCCGGCGTGGGCACGGACATGTACTTCGGCGACACCGAGATCGCCACGGAGCGGATCGAAGGGCTCGGCGAGCGCGCCTACTTCGTCCTGTCCGGCGGCTCCGGCACGCCGGACCTGCAGGTGCTGGACGGGCAGGTCGTCCTCACCATGACCGTGTCGCCCGGCGCACCGTCCGGGGTGGACACCGACGGCGGCCCGGTCGACGCGTCGGAGATCAGGCCCTTCATGGTCGAGGACATGCGGGCGCTGATGGCGAAGCTCCAGAGCTGAGCGGGCGGGCACCGGGAAGCCCCCGGCCCCACGACACACAAGAAGGGCCCCAGCCGGTTCGATACCGGCGGAGGCCCTTCTCGTACGTCTGTTGTCCCTCGCCCGCTCGCCTAGCCGGCGAGAAGGGCCTCGGCGTCGAGCGTCGTCCCGACCGCCTGGATCACCGCGGCGATCTTGAAGGCTTCCTGGACCGTCTCGCGGTCCACGCCCGCCTTGCGCAGCACCTGCTCGTGCGAGTCCAGGCACTGGCCGCAGCCGTTGACGGCGGAGACGGCGAGCGACCACAGCTCGAAGTCGACCTTCTCCACGCCCGGGTTGCCGATGACGTTCATCCGCAGGCCCGCCCGCAGCGTCCCGTACTCCGGGTCCGACAGCAGGTGCCGGGTCCGGTAGAAGACGTTGTTCATCGCCATGACGGCGGCGGCGGACTTGGCGGCGGTGTACGCCTCGGGGGAGAGGTTCTCCCGGGCCTCCGGCTCCAGCTCGCGCAGCACCTTCGGCGAGCGCGAGGCGATCGCGCAGGCCAGCACGGTGCCCCACAGCTGCTGCTGCGGGAGCTCGCTGTTGCCGATGACCGAACCGAGGTTCAGCTTCAGGTCCTTGGCGTAGTCCGGCAGTGCGGACTTGAGCTCATCGAGTGCCATGGTCACTCACCGGCCAGCAGCTTGACCGGGTCGAGGGTCTCGTCGCCGGACTTCCAGTTGCAGGGGCACAGCTCGTCGGTCTGCAGGGCGTCGAGCACCCGCAGGACCTCCTTGGGGTTACGGCCGACGGAACCGGCGGTCACCATCGTGAACTGGATCTCGTTGTTCGGGTCGACGATGAAGACGGCGCGCTGGGCGAAGCCGTCCTCGCCCTCGATGCCGAGGTCGCGCATCAGCTCGTGCTTGGAGTCCGCCATCATCGGGAAGGGCAGGTCACGCAGATCGGCGTGGTCCTTGCGCCAGGCGTGGTGGACGAACTCGGAGTCACCGGAGAAGCCGAGGATCTGAGCGTCGCGGTCGGCGAACTCGTCGTTCAGCTTGCCGAAGGCGGCGATCTCGGTGGGGCAGACGAAGGTGAAGTCCTTGGGCCACGCGAAGACGACCCTCCACTTGCCCTCGTAGGACTTGTGGTTGATCACCTCGAACTCCTTGCCGGTCTCCAGCGAGACGCAGGAGGTGAGTTCGTATGTGGGGAACTGGTCACCGACAGTGAGCACGCGCTCTCCTTGCAAAACATGGAATTCCCTTTTGGGGTATTCCAGAGGGTTGGACGGATCTTGATCCTGGCACAGAGTGCATTGATCAAAGAAATAGCTATACTCGGTCGTCGCGATCGGAGGTGGTTATCAGTGGGCGGCATGAAGAGGGGCAAACAGCCGAGCCTCGCGCAGCTGCGTGCCTTCGCGGCGGTGGCCGAATATCTGCACTTCCGGGACGCGGCGGCATCAATCGGGATGAGTCAGCCGGCACTCTCCGGAGCCGTCTCCGCGCTGGAGGAGGCACTGGGTGTCCAGCTCGTCGAGCGAACCACCCGCAAGGTGCTGCTGTCGTCGGCCGGCGAGCGGCTCGCCGCCCGGACCCGGGCCGTGCTGGACGCGGTCGGTGAGCTGATGGAGGAGGCCGAAGCGGTACGGGCGCCCTTCACCGGGGTCCTCCGGCTCGGCGTGATCCCCACCGTCGCGCCCTATCTGCTGCCGAACGTCCTGCGCCTGGTGCACGACAAGTACCCCGAGCTGGACCTCCAGGTCCACGAGGAGCAGACCTCATCTCTGCTGGACGGGCTCGCGGCGGGGCGGCTCGACCTGCTGCTGCTCGCGGTTCCCCTCGGGGTGCCCGGCATCGAGGAGCTCCCGCTGTTCGACGAGGACTTCGTTCTCGTCACCCCGGAGGACCACTGGCTCGGCGGCCGCCAGGACATACCGCGCGAGGCGCTGCGCGAACTTCCGCTGCTGCTGCTCGACGAGGGCCACTGTCTGCGTGACCAGGCCCTCGACATCTGCCGGGAGGCCGGCCGCCGCGACGGCACACCGGTGACCACCACCGCCGCCGGGCTCTCCACCCTCGTTCAGCTGGTCGCGGGCGGACTGGGCGTGACCCTGCTGCCGCGTACGGCGGTCGACGTCGAGACCGGACGCGGCGGTCTCCAGACGGGCTGGTTCGCCGACCCCGCCCCGGCACGGCGCGTCGCCCTGGCGATGCGCTCGGGAGCGGCACGCCAGGGCGAGTTCGAGGAGTTCGCACAGGCGCTGCGCGACGCGATGCGCTCCCTGCCCGTACGGGTTCTCGGCTGACTACTCCGTACGCAGTCCGTCGGGGCGCATCAGGCGCCACAGCACGGGCAGGCTGAGGAGCGTCACCAGCAGGATCAACGCGGCGCCGACGGCGTTGACCGGCAGGAACGCCCACCAGTCCTCGACCTGCTTGTTCACCATCCGCAGCAGCACCAGTCCGAGGCCCACCCCGCCGCCGGTCGCCAGGGTCAGACCCAGCACGATCGGCACGGCCGTCTGCCACAGCACCGACCAGCCCAGCGTGGCGCGCCGGGTGCCGAAGGCGACCAGCACCGACAACAGCCGCTTTCGGTCGCGCAGTTGCTCCAGCGTGGAGACGAGCATGGACGCGGCGATCAGCAGCATCGTGGCGGTCGCGCCGACGAACAACCCGGTGCGGACGCTGGTGTACTGGCTGTCCCGCTCGAAGTTCTGCAGCGTGTTGACGAAGGTCAGCGGGTCGATGGCGGCGGCCGTGTTGCGGGCGTACTCGGCCGCGTCCGGCACCGCCGGATCGAGCTTGACCATCGTCCTGGCCTCGGGCGACATCAGCGCCTTGACGTCGATCGCCGACGGTGTGGCCATGATGCCGAAGGCCATGTCCCCCATCGGATCGGGCCGCGAGTCCACCGTGCGGGCCGACTCCGGTACCCGCCACAGGGCGGGGGCGGGGCGTGTGGTCTTCCCCGCACTCCACTGCTCCGGACGGAGGTTGACCTCGGCGCCCGCCCGAGCGGTCTTGGCGAGGTAGTCGTCCGGCGGGCCCTGATCCTCGGGCGTCCGGACGATGAAGACATCGCCGTCCCGGCACGAGGAGATCTTCGCCAGCTCCTTCAGGGAGGGGCAGTCGCCGACGGTGAGCCGGGTGGTGGGGACGAAGTCCTCACCCGCACGCAGCGGGCCCGGCCGCTCGACGCCCGCCTCGATGAACCCGACCACGCCGAGGACGCCCTTGGTCCGGGCGTACTCGTCGATCATGCCGCGCGCCAGGGTGCCGTTCCCGGCCGGCACCCTCGTCTCGAGCTGCGCCCGGGCCGAGTCCATCCCGGTCGGTCGCATGAAGTCGTTCTGCACGGCGGTCAGCAGCATCTGGAGCGCGATCGCGCCCGCCGCCGCGACGACGATCCCGCTCACCGCACGGGCCGCCGTGCCGCTGCTCAACTGGAGCCGGCGCACAGCCAGTTGCCAGGCCACCGGTCCGCCCCGGAGCCGGCCGACGACCGCTTCCACCAGCCACGGGAGCAGTGAGGTGGTGCCGATCAGCACCAGCATGGCGCCGATGGCGATCTGGTACGTGGCGATGCCCGTCTCCGCCATGCCGATGCTTCCCGACTGGGGCAGCAGCAGCGCGACACCCACGGCCGGGAGCAGCAGACGCCACCACAGCCGGCGCCGGCGCGGAGCCGCGTCGCGGACGACGCCGAGCGGCTCGATGGACACCCGGCGCAGCGCGGAGAGGGTGACACCGATCGCCGACGCGGGCACGGCGATGAGGATCAGTACGGTCAGCCAGAGGCTCGGGACGATGTCGGAGGGGAAGGCGTTGACGTCCCAGACGGTCACCGAACCGGCGAGCTGCCGCAGCCATGCGAAGAGCGCGGCGCCGGTGACGAGGCCCAGCAGCGCGCCGCACAGGGACTCACCCGCCGCGATGCGCCGGGTCATCGCCCGGTCCGCGCCCACCAGGCGCAGAGCGGCCAGCCGGCGGTCGCGCTGCTCCCCGCCGAAGCGCACGGCGGTGGCGATGAACACGGCGACGGGCAGGATCAGGGCGACGCAGATCATCACGACGATCAGCAGCAGTACCGCGTTCAGCGGATCGCCGGGTGTCCCGTCGCCGTAGTGGTCCGCCCGGCCCTCGGCGCCGGTCTCCATGCCGGCCGGACCGCCGGCGTAGTAGAGCAGCTCGGCCCGCCCGGTCAGGCCCTCCTTGTCGATGCTCGCGCCGACCTCGTACGGCAGGCGGTCCTTCAGCAGGGAGCCGCCCGGGGAGTCGAGCAGTTCGGCGAGCGCGGGCGAGACGGCCATCTCGCCGGGAGCGGGCAGCTCCGTGAGGCCCGGAGGCGCGGGGGCGCCGCCGCCGTCGGGCCGGATCACGACGCCGTTCACGGTCTCGCCGCGGTACAGCGTGGTGGTCCGGGCGAAGAGGAAGGAGCTGTCGGACCGCTTCGCCTCGTCGAGACTCACCTGGCGGGCGGCCGCGCGGTCCTCGCGCGTCTGCAGAATGCCCGGCACGGAAGCGGCGAACAGCAGCATGGCGACGCCGAGGCCGACGCCCAGTGCGGTGAGGGCGGTACGGGCCCAGCCGGGCCGCCCGCCGGTGACGGCGAACCGGAGACCCAGCGCCAGGTCCCGTATCCAGGAGGAGCCGCGGTTCATCAGACGCCCGCCATGTCGCGGACCCTGCCGTCGCGGACGACGACCTCGCGGTCGGAGTAGGCGGCGACCCGGGCCTCGTGGGTGACGAGGACGACCGCCGTGTTCGACTCGCGGGCCGCACCGGTCAGCTGTTGCAGCACCCGCTCGCCGTTCAGCGAGTCCAGCGCGCCGGTCGGCTCGTCGGCGAACAGCACGCGCGGCGACGTGACCAGGGCACGGGCCACCGCGACCCGCTGGGCCTGACCGCCCGACACCTCGCCGGGCCGCTTGCCGCTCACGCCCTCGATCTCCAGGCGCTCCATCCATTCGGCGGCGGCGCGCTCCGCGGGCTTGCGCCGGGTGCCGCCGAGCCGCAGGGGCAGGGCCACGTTCTCCAGGCAGGTCAACTCCGGTACGAGCCGGCCGAACTGGAAGACGAAGCCGAACTCGGTACGCCGCAGTGTGCTGCGCCGCGCGTCCGACATGTCGGTGAGGTCGCGTCCGCCGTAGCCGATGGAGCCCGCGTCGGGTGGAACGATCCCGGCCAGACAGTGCAGCAGCGTCGACTTGCCGGAGCCGGACGGCCCCATCACGGCGACGACCTCACCGGCGTGGATGGAGAACGAGGCCCCGACGAGGGCCGGGGTCGAGCCGTACGCCTTGTGCAGGTCCTCGGCCACGAGCAGGGAGCCGGCCGGGGTCATGCGCCGACCTCCTTCGCGAGCTGCCCGAGCCGGGCGGCGGTCAGTTCGAGCCAGCGCAGATCGGCTTCGAGGTGGAAGAGCGCGTGATCGCAGATGAGCTGGTCGGCGAGGTCGCCGCGGCGCTTGCGGTCGGTGAGGATGCGCATCAGGCGCAGATGCTCGGCTCGCTGCCGATCGAGCAGCTCGGCCGCGCTGCGGCCGGTGAGCAGGGCGAGGACGACCTTGGTGTAGAGGGTCGACTGGAGATACGGCTCCGGCTTCTCCGGCTCGGCGAGCCACTGCGAGACATCGGTGATCCCGGCGTCGGTGATGGCGTAGCGCTTCCGCTCGGGCCCGCCGCCCGCCTCCACCCCGTCGACCTCGACGAGGCCGTTCCTGAGGAGCCGGGACATGGTCGAGTAGACCTGCCCGTAGTGCAGGGGCCTGTCGTGGCCGAACTTCTCGTCGAAGGCGCGCTTGAGGTCGTAGCCGTGGCGCGGACCGGACTCGAGGAGCCCGAGGAGGGTGTGACCGATGGACATGCGCAGCACTCTACACACGGCGTATACACGGTGTGTATACCCGGGGTGTAGAGCCATGGGGGGACATGAGGGAACGGTCCTCACGCCCGGCGCGCGGCCCGTGGTCCAGGCGCCCCTGCCCCGGCGCCGCAGAGGGAGCGGACCCGCGCGGTCTCGCGCGGATCCGCTGTCCTCGTCCCTACTCCTGCTGTTCCTCCGGCTGCGTGGCCGGCGGGCGGCCCCTCTTCGGGATCGGGCGGGCGGTGGTCGGCAGCCGGCCCGCGTCCGACAGGGCCCTGCGCAGCAGGAACTCGATCTGCGCGTTCGCGCTGCGCAGTTCGTCGGACGCCCACCGGGCGAGTGCCTCGTATACCGCCGGGTCCAACCGCAGCAGCACCTGCTTCCGCTCGGGCGAGGGCGTCACTGGTAGAGCGTGCCCGTGTTGAGGACCGGCTGCACCGACCGGTCGCCGCACAGCACCACCATCAGGTTCGACACCATGGCCGCCTTGCGCTCCTGGTCCAGCTCGACGATCTGCTGCTCGGTCAGCCGGGCCAGTGCCGCCTCCACCATGCCGACCGCACCGTCCACGATCTGCCGCCGTGCGGCGACCACCGCACCCGCCTGCTGACGCTGGAGCATCGCGGACGCGATCTCGGGCGCGTAGGCGAGATGGGTGAAGCGGGACTCGATGATGTGCACACCCGCCGCGTCCACCCGGGCGCGCAGCTCCACCGCCAGCTTCTCGGTGATCTCCTCCGCGTTGCCCCGAAGCGACAGGTCCTCCTCGTCGTGCGCGTCGTAGGGGTACTCGATCGCGATGTGCCGCACGGCCGCCTCCGTCTGGGTGGAGACGAACTCCAGGAAGTCGTCCACCTCGAACATGGCCTGGGCGGTGTCCTCGACCTTCCAGACCACCACGGCCGCCAGCTCGATGGGGTTGCCGTAGGCGTCGTTGACCTTCAGAACCGCGGTCTCGTGGTTCCGTACGCGCGTCGAGATCTTGCTCCGTGAGGTGAGCGGGTTGACCCAGCGCAGCCCGTCGGTGCGGATCGTGCCGCGGTAGCGCCCGAAGAGCTGGACGACCCGCGCCTCGCCCGGCGCCACCATGTTGAGCCCGCACATCGCGAAGAACGCCGCGATCGCCACCGCGATGCCGATCGTTATGAGGGTCGCCTTCAGCCCGGTCGAGCCGGACGCGGAACCGGCGACCACGAGCCCGACCCCGGCCGCGAGCCCGAGCAGGCCGAGGAGCAGGGCGAGACCGCCGCCGATGCTGTGAGCAGGGACTTCCCGGACCTGTGGGGCCGGCATCTCGGGTACGTCGTCGGGTGTCGTCGATGTGGCAACAGGCATGTGCGCTCCCCGTTTTCCGGGCCGGGCAGCCCTGTTGGCGGCAGCCCGACCGGCTAGCAAAGTGATAACACTTTATCGCCTGCCGCAACCCTTCGCACCCCTCGTGAGTCGGTTCCATGAGACGGGGTGCTGATTGTCACGTCCGGAAAAGGCCGGATCGGTAGCCGTTTGTCTGGGTGACCGGTGTTAGTTTTCTGAGCTGCTTCCGGTCGGAGCCCGGAAGGCACCACCCACCACCAGCACCAGGGCGACGACGGACAGAGACCGAAGAGCGGAGCGGACGAGCGATGGGTCGAGCGGAAGCGCGACAGGCCCGGCAGCGCGGAGCGCGCCGGGCGAACAGAGCCGGACGGACGGGCATACGGCGCTTCTTCACCTGGAGGAAGCTGCTGGGCACCTTCCTCGGCTTCTGCCTGCTCGTGATGGGCGCGTTCTTCATCATCTATCTGCTCGTCCCCGTGCCCTCGGCCAACGCCCAGGCCGAGATGCAGAGCAACGTCTACAAGTACAGCGACGGCAAGGTCCTCACCCGCACCGGCAAGATCAACCGCGAGATCGTGCCTCTGGAGAAGATCCCGAAGGGTGTCCAGTACACCTTCGTCGCCGCGGAGAACAAGACGTTCTTCAAGGACTCCGGCATCGACTTCAAGGGCACCACCCGCGGTGTGCTCAACACCCTCCGGGGCAAGGGCAAGCAGGGTGGCTCGACCATCACGCAGCAGTACGTCAAGAACTACTACCTGAGCCAGGAACAGACGGTCACCCGCAAGCTCAAGGAGCTGGTGATCTCCCTCAAGGTGGACCAGAAGAAGGACAAGCACGAGATCCTCGCCGGGTACGTCAACACCAGCTACTACGGCCGCAACGCCTACGGCATCCAGGCCGCCGCCCAGGCGTACTACGGTGTCGACGCCTCGAAACTGACCGTCGCCCAGGGCGCGTACCTCGCCGCCCTGCTCCAGGCCCCGAACCAGTACGACTGGGCGATCGCGTCGAAGACCGGCAAGAAGCTGGTCACCCAGCGCTGGAACTACGTGCTGGACAACATGGTCGAGGAGGGCTGGCTGGAGAGCTCGGTCCGCCAGGGCCTGGAGTTCCCCGTGCCCAAGCCCCCCAAGGCCGCTCCCGGACTGGAGGTGGGCCAGACCGGATACCTCGTGGACGCAGCCGAGGCCGAGATGGAGCGCATGGGCATCTCCGAGGAGGAGATCAAGGCCGGCGGCTGGACGATCACGCTCAACATCGACCGCAAGCGCCAGCAGGCTCTGGAGAAGGCGGTTGCCAAGCAGCTGGAGGCCAAGCTCGACCGCAAGGGCGACAAGGCCGACGCCACCGTCCAGGCGGGTGCCACCTCCGTCGACCCGAAGACCGGCAACGTTCTCGCGCTCTACGGTGGTGTCGGCGCCACCGAGCACTGGCTCTCCAACGCCACGCGCCGCGACTACCAGCCGGCGTCGACCTTCAAGCCCGTCGTGCTCGCCTCGGCCCTGGAGAACGGTTCCGAGACCCAGGACGGCCGCCCGATCGGCCTCCGGACCAGGTACGACGGCACCAGCAAGCGTCCGGTCGAGGGCAGCGACGTCGCCTTCGCGCCGGAGAACGAGGACGACAAGGACTACGGCCAGGTCAGCGTCCAGCGCGCCATCAACAGTTCGATCAACTCCGTCTTCGCGCAGATGATCGTCGACGTCGGCCCGCCCGAGGTGAAGAAGACCGCGCTCGACCTCGGCATGGCGGACGGCGACGGCTGGCCCGAGCAGCCGGCGATGTCGCTCGGCACCATGGGCGCCTCCACCTGGGACATGGCCGCGGTGTACGCGAGCCTGGACGCCCACGGCAAGAAGATCACGCCCACGATCGTGAAGTCGGCCGAGCGCGAGGGCCGCCAGGCCGAGCGCAAGGTCGACCCGGTCGGCGGCCAGGTCATCAGCCGGGAGGCCGCGGACACGGTCACCGCCGCCATGACGGGTGTCGTTCGCAGCGGTTCGGGTGTGAACGCGGCCGGCGACTACGAGGCGGCCGGCAAGACCGGCACCTCGGAGAACAACCGCTCGGCGTGGTTCGTGGGCTACACCCCCGAGATCGTCACCGCGGTCGGCCTGTTCGGAGAGCAGTCCGACGGCACCGGCCAGGTCACCCTGACGAACACCGTCAACGAGGGCCGCGCCAACGGCGGTGGCGTCCCGGCCAAGATCTGGAAGGCGTACACGACCGGCGCGCTCGGCGGCGGTTCTGACGCGCGGTTCGATCTCGACGTCGACGAGTCGGCGACGGCCGAACCCACCCCCACACCGACGCCCACGCCGACCCCCTCGCCCACGGAGTCCGAGACGGACAAGCCCGACGACTCGCCGACCCCGACCCCGACGGAGTCGGAGACCGAGCCGCCGACGGGGGACCCGACGCCGACGCCGACCAGGTCGCCGTCCGGTCCGCCGAGCTTCACCCCGCCGCCCGACCCGGGTGACGGTGATCCGGGCGACCCGGACGAGTCGACCCTCGACCTCAGTCCCTGACAGCGGCACTGTGCCCGCGGACCCGGATGCCGGGTACCGCGGGCACGGTCGTGCAGGGCCGTGCAGGGTCGGCCCTGAAGGCGGTCAGCCGCCGTTGACCTGGTTGGCGATGCGGTCACCGAGATTCTTGTCGATGTTGCGCCAGTACTGCAGCGCCCGCTGCCGCACCGGCTGGGTGACCCCGCCGAGCAGATGGCCGCTGACGTTCGACGCCAGGCGTTCGCGGGCCGCGTCGTCGAGCACTTCACGGACCATCGTGCCCGCCTGGCCGAAGTCGTCGTCCTCACGGTGCGGCTTGTACGCCTCGCGCACCATCTCGCCCGCGGTGGCCCAGCCGGCCGGGTCGCCGAAGCGCTGGTAGTCGGCCGCCGGACCGCCGTACGAGTTCGGCGCGTACGGCATGGCAGCGTTCGACGGCACGTACCGCATCGGGCCGTCCTTGGCGTAGGAGTTCACGCCGGAGTGCGGACGGTTGGGCGGCAGCTGCGCGTAGTTCGGGCCGATCCGGTACCGGTGCGTGTCCGGGTAGGAGAACAGCCGGCCGAGCAGCATCTTGTCCGGCGACGGGCCGATGCCCGGCACCATGTTGGACGGCTCGAAGGCAGCCTGCTCGATGTGGATGAAGTAGTCGTCGGGGTTCCTGTTCAGCGTCATCCGCCCGACGTCGATCAGGGGGTAGTCGCCGTGCGGCCACACCTTGGTCAGATCGAAGGGGTTGAAGCGGTAGTCGGGGGCGTCGTCGAAGGGCATGACCTGCACCTTCAGGGTCCACGAAGGCGCCTCGCCCGCCTTGATCGACTCGTACAGATCGCGGCGGTGCTTGTCCGCGTCCGACCCGGCCAGCTCGTCGGCCTCGGCCTGGGTCAGGAAGTCGATGCCCTGGTCGGTCTTGAAGTGGTACTTCACCCAGAACCGCTCGCCACCGGCGTTGATCCACATGAAGGTGTGCGAGCCGTAGCCGTTCATGTGGCGGTAGGTCTTGGGTACACCCCGGTCGCCCATCAGCCAGGTCACCTGGTGCGCGGACTCGGGGGAGAGGGTCCAGAAGTCCCACTGCATGTCGTTGTTGCGCAGCCCGGTGACCGGGTGGCGCTTCTGGGACCGGATGAAGTCCTGGAACTTGATCGTGTCGCGTACGAAGAAGACCGGCGTGTTGTTGCCGACCAGGTCGTAATTGCCGTGCTCGGTGTAGAACTTCAGCGCGAAGCCGCGGGGGTCGCGCCAGGTGTCGGGCGAGCCCTGTTCACCGGCGACGGTCGAGAAACGGGCCAGCATCTCGGTGCGCTTGCCCGGCTGGAACATGTCCGCCCTGGTGAACTGGCTGACATCATTGATGACTTCGAAGAAGCCGTACGCCCCCGACCCCTTCGCGTGGACCACTCGCTCCGGCACCCGTTCACGGTTGAACTGGGCCATTTTCTCGATGAGGTAGTGGTCCTGGAGCAGGATCGGGCCATCGGGGCCGACGGTGAGTGAGTGCTCGTCGCTCTCCACGGGGATGCCGGCGTTGTTGGTCGTGTACGGAGTCGCGGGGGATGACTCGGTCACGAGCGTCCTCCCCTTCATTGAGAAATGTGGTCGCTTCGGCCGTGTGCGCCCCACTCAACTCCGAAGTCGCGACATCGGCAACATCTGGACGGGGTCCAGATCTGGCCTATGTACGAGTGGGCAGCTCGAACCAGACGACCTTGCCGGTCGACAGCCGGGTCGCTCCCCACCGCCTGGCCAGTCGGTTCACCAGGAACAGCCCTCGTCCGCCCTCGTCCGTGTCCCGCGCCCGGCGCTGCCGCGGCAGCTGGGGGGAGTCGTCCCCTACCTCGCACCGCAGGACGTCCGTCCGCAGGAGCCGCAGGGTCACCGGCCGCTCCGCATACCGCACGGCATTGGTCACGACCTCGCTGACCAGCAGCTCCACCGAGTCACTGAGCTCCTCCAGGCCCCAGCGGGCCAGGGCACGGCGGGCGAGACGGCGGGCCCGGCTCGGTGCCGCGTCCTCCGGGTCCAGGAACCAGTAGGCGACGTCACTCGGCGCGATCCCGTCGAAACGGGCCGCGAGCAGCGCGATGTCGTCGTCCCGGTCGCCCGGGCCGAGCATGTCCAGCACGTCGTCGCAGAGCGCCTCAAGCGGCGGCGAGTGGTCCGGTCCGGTCAGCTGGGCTGTGGCGGCCAGTCGCTCCCGCAACTGCTCGATCCCCGTCCACACGTCCCGCAGCCTGGACTCGACCAGGCCGTCCGTGTACAGCAGCAGCGTCGCTCCGGCCGGGGCATCCAGCTCCACGGCCTCGAAGTCGACCCCACCGACGCCGATCGGCGCCCCCGGCGGTACGCGCAGCACCTCGGCCCGCCCGCCCAGATGGAGCAGGATGGGCGGCGGGTGGCCCGCGTTCGCGATGGTGATGCGGTGCGAGACCGGGTCGTACACCGCGTACATGCAGGTCGCCATGCGGTCGGTGCCGAGCCGCTGGGCCTGCTCGTCGAGATGGTGCAGTACCTCCTGCGGCGGCAGATCGAGGCCCGCCAGCGTCTGGGCCGTGGTGCGCAGCTGTCCCATGATCGCGGCCGAGGTCATGGAATGGCCCATGACATCGCCCACGACGAGGGCCACCCGGCTGCCCGGCAGCGGGATCGCGTCGTACCAGTCACCGCCGACGCGGGCGGTCTCGGCCGCCGGCAGATACCGCGAGGCGAGCCGGACACCGGTCGGCTGGGGCAGCGAGTCCGGCAGCATCGTGCGCTGGAGCTCGTCGGCGATGTACGCCTCGCGCCCGTACAGCACGGCCTTGTCGATGCCGAGCGCCGTGTGCGTCGCCAGCTGCGCGGCGACCAGCAGATCGTTCGGCTCGAAGGCCGGCCGGTCCGGCCGGCGCAGGAAGACGGCAGCACCGATCACCCGCCGCCGCCCGCGGAGCGGGGCGAGTATCGCTCGATGGCCGTTCGGCACGGTCCGGTCCGCGCCGAGCAGCTCGGGCAGGGCGGCCCTCGCCGCCGCGGAGTCGCCGAACACGGGTCGCACACCGCGCAGCACCTCGGACAGCGCCCCGCCGGAACGGACCTCGCACAGCTCGGCGGCCGGCGTGAGGTCGTTGTGCGGGTCGATCACGGGGATGGGGCCCGAACTGCCCAGATCGGCGTCCTCTTCTGCTAAACGCAGCCGGTCCGTACGGCGCAGCCGCAACACGAACGGCGAGACGGGACGCTCGTCGCCGACCGGCAGCGGGTCCCGCAGATAGACCAGGATCGCGTCCGAGAACGTCGGCACGGTCGCCCGGCACAGCCCGAGGACGATCTCGTCGAGGTCGATGCCCCGGGCGATCCGCCGGGTCGCTGCTCCCACGAAACGCAGCCGGTCACCCTCGCGCCGGGCCGTGCCCGCCAGGTCCTGCGGCGGGCCGCTCGGCGAGGGAACGGCCGACGGACCGGTCGCCTCCGCCCGCGGCCGGGTGCGTTCCTGCGACCGGGCAGCCAAGGGCTGCCGGCCTTCGTGGGAGGTGGGCTGCTCCGTCACGCGTGGGCTTCCGTCCGTCCGGGCCGGTGGTGCGATGCATTCGCCTCTTGAGGCGGTATACCCGCTCTGCGGGTGTGGTCGACAGGGTGGCGGGCATCCGGCACAGCTCCACCCCCTGGTGATGATTCCGAGATGACTTACGGTCAGGTCAGGTGCTGCGCTCAACAGTTGCGGTAACAGCGCAGCCTTGCGGACGACGATCCTACGTTTGCCCCCAGGGGGCGCATCAAGAGTCTCACGAGGTCGTATGCGCCGGAGCGTGTTCCTGGACCGGAGTCAGTCACATCGCACCTGCGACGGCGGCCCTGTTCAGGACGTCAGTTGCACGGCAGCGCGGGCCCAGTCCGCGGGGAGCTCCGGCACCCGCCAGGCGGGATCGGGGCGCCAGCGCTCCCAGCCGTCGGAGAACGGTGCTCCCCAGGCCCTCACGGTCCGTAGGGCATCCTCGCCCGCGAGCCGCACCCGCTCGGCCTTCTCCGGGCCGATCAGGCCCACGCGCTGCGCCTGGTCGAACTCGTCCTCGTCGTGCCAGCGCCAACTCCGGTCGGGGTCGACCGAGATGTCCAGAAAGTGGTCCTCCGAGTCGATGCCGCCCGACCAGCGGGTGCGGGGTTCCTCGAGGTTCACGTACCAGTTCTTGAACTGCCAGCCCGGCTCCCAGAAAAGCCAGACCGACCACGGTTCGCCGGGTCTGGCCAGTTTCAGTACCCCGGTGCCGAACCAGTGGCCGCGGGTGACCGTCCGGGGAGCCGTGTAGCGGGTGGCGAGCGGCTCCTCGTGGACGGGAGTGCCGTTCGCGAGCACCGGCTTCACGCACTCCGTCCCCGGCGCGAGCCACACCGCGAGCACCTCGTCGGAGTCCTCCACGACGGTCACCGGGCGGCAGATGTGGACGCCCTGGCCCGAGAGATCCGGGGCATGGCCGCGATAGCGCCAGAGGATGTGGTCCCCGGGCGTCCAGCGTTCGATGCGTTCCGAGCCTTTCATGAGGAGATCTTAGGAGTACCGCCCGCGCGGCGCCGCGACCCGGAGACGGGCGTGTGGCGGTACGGCGTCAGGGCCGGGTCATCCGCAGCACGTCAAGGGCCTCGTCGAGTTGCTCCAGGGTCAGCGCTCCACGCTCCACATAGCCGGATTCGAGGACGACCTCACGGATCGTCTTCCGTTCCGCGAGCGACTTCTTGGCGACCTTCGCCGCCTCCTCGTAGCCGATGTACTTGTTCAGCGGAGTGACCACGGAGGGCGAGGACTCGGCGTACTCACGGGCGCGCTCCACATGGGCGGTGACGCCATCGACCGTGCGGTCCGCGAGCAGCCGGGCGGCGTTGCCGAGCAACCGGACCGACTCCAGGAGGTTCTTGGCCATCACCGGGAGCATCACGTTCAGCTCGAAGTTCCCCGCGGCGCCGGCCACGGCGACCGTGGTGTCGTTGCCGGTGACCTGGGCGGCCACCATCAGGACCGCCTCCGGGATCACCGGGTTGACCTTGCCCGGCATGATCGAGGAGCCGGGCTGGAGATCGGGAAGACTGATCTCGGCCAGACCCGTGCGGGGGCCGCTCGCCATCCAGCGCAGATCGTTGGAGATCTTGGTGAGCGACACGGCGATCGTGCGCAGCTGCCCGGAGGTCTCCACCAGGCCGTCGCGCGCCCCCTGCGCCTCGAAGTGGTCGCGGGCCTCGGTCAGCGGCAGTCCGGTCGCCCGGGCCACCTCGGCGATGACGGCGGCCGGGAAGCCGGGCGGGGTGTTGATGCCGGTGCCCACCGCGGTGCCCCCGAGGGGGAGTTCGGCGAGCCGGGGCAGGGAGGACCGCAGCCGCTCCACGCCGTACCGGATCTGCGCGGCATACCCGCAGAACTCCTGGCCGAGGGTCACGGGCGTGGCGTCCATGAGGTGCGTGCGGCCGGACTTGACCACGTCCGCGAACTCGGCCGATTTGCGCTCCAGCGCCGCCGCCAGGTGCTCCAGCGCCGGGATCAGGTCCCGGGTCACGGCGGCGGTGGCGGCGATGTGGATGGAGGAGGGGAAGACGTCGTTGGACGACTGCGAGGCGTTCACATGGTCGTTGGGGTGCACCGGGCGGCCGAGGCGCTCGGTGGCCAGGGTGGCGAGGACCTCGTTGGTGTTCATGTTGGACGACGTCCCCGAACCGGTCTGGAAGACGTCGACCGGGAAGTGCTCGTCCCAGCGGCCTTCCGCCACCTCGGCCGCCGCATCCTCGATGGCCTGCGCCATGTCCTTGTCCAGGACGCCGAGTTCGGCGTTGACCCGCGCGGCGGCCGCCTTGATCCGGGCCAGGGCCTCGATGTGCGACCGTTCGAGCCGCTGCCCTGACACGGGGAAGTTCTCCACCGCGCGCTGGGTCTGGGCCCGCCACTTGGCGTGTGCGGGCACCCGCACCTCGCCCATGGAGTCGTGCTCGATGCGGTACTCGTTCGCGTCGGACATCGGTGTCCTGCCTCCTGGCTCTGCCGTCCGGGTCCGGAACCCCCGAAAAACTTGAGCACTTGTCTTGTTCTGCCTATTCCCCATTGCGCTACCTGCCAGTAAATACCCGGAGCAACCACATACCGGGGAGGCGCAATGCTGCATCTGTTCGGGGGCAGACCCCCCTGCCCGCGCAGCACCACGCACAGACTCCGTCGTACCGTCGCGGTCACCGCCGCCCTCGCGGCCGGGCTCGGCGGACTGGCGGTCACCGCACCGGCGGCCACCGCGGACCAGACCCGCACCACCGCATCCCTACCCCTTCCGCCCGAGCTGGAGGCCATCCGGGCGGCCGAGGCCGTCAAGCTGTACGGCACCCCCGCGGAGCGCCCGTTCGGCGAGCGCAGGACCGGCCTGATCTCGCTGGGCGACAGCGAGATCTCCGGGGAGGGCGTCGGCACCTACGAGCCGGGCACCAACGGCCCCGACAACTGGTGCCACCGCTCACCCGAGGCCGCCATCCACCGCACGGGCATCGCCGCGGACGTCACGTACAACGTCGCCTGCTCCGGAGCGGGCACCGGAAACATCCGGATCGGCGGCTCGAAGCAGCACGCCGACGAACTGGTCCAGAGCGACAACCTGGCCGTCAAGGCACGCAACACCCGTATCAAGATGGTCCTCTTGGTCGCCGGGGCCAACGACGACCTCCAGTTCGGTCCGGTGATGACCGACTGTGTGGTCCGCTACGTGACGTTCCAGGGACCCTGCGAGCCGAAGTACGCGCCCGGCTGGCAGGCGCGGGTCGACGGTCTCGTCCCCAAGGTCGAGCAGACGGTGCGCGACCTGCGCACCGTGATGCGCGACGCCGGGTACGCCGACGGCGACTACCAGCTGGTCGTGATGGGCTACCCGAGCCCGATCGGGCCGGACTTCCGCGACAACCCGCAGTTCCCGGGCAAGCTGCTGTGCGGCGGAATGGGCTACGACTCCGACACCGTGTGGGGCCGCAACACCGCGGTCCCGGCCTTCGAACGCGGTATGCGCCAGGTGGCGCGCTCCACCGGAGCCGTCTATCTAGACAACTCCCGGCTCTTCCACGGCCATGAGGTCTGTATGCAGGAGCCCTGGGCGCGGGGTCTCTACATCGACCTCAGCCTGCCCTTCCCGCCGGACGCCAACTCGGTGCGCCAGTCCTTCCATCCGAACGCGCGCGGCCATGCGGCCTTCGCCTCCTGTCTGACCCAGCTCTACAACGCGGGTCTGCGTGAAGCGAGTTGCGCACCTGCGGCATCGGGGCAGAACCCGGCCCTGTACGCGGGGGCCTGGGACGACGCCTTCAAGCCCTTGAGGAACGAGGGCACCGGGTCCTGCGCGGACGTGCCGGGCGCGGTCACCCGCAACGGCTCGGGCGTCGTCGGCTGGGACTGCCACGGCGGCCGCAACCAGGGCTGGTGGTTCGACGGGGCACGCGGCTCGCTGCTCACGGAGCTGACGCAGGACAGATGTGTGGACGTACCGCGAGGGCAGTACACACCGGGAGCGGCCCTGGTCCTGTGGGACTGCTCGGGAGCGGCGAACCAGCGCTTCGTCCGCACCGCCGGCACGCTGCGTCCCGCCGAGGCGCAGGGGCTGTGCGTGACGCATGCGGCCGCGCGGGAGCCGCTGCGGCTCCAGCCGTGCACGGGCGCCGCGACACAGCGCTTCGGCTGATCGCGGACGCGATCCGAGAGATCGGAAGCGACTCCCGTTCCCCGCACCGTCCTCGGGTGCGGGGAACGGGAAGCCGTGCCGCGGGCGGGAAGCCGGCCGCTTACAGGCCGGGGCCGCGCACCGGGATGGAGGTGAACGTCGGCGCGGGAGCGGGCTCCGTGAAGAAGTCGTTGCCCTTGTCGTCGACCACGATGAAGGCCGGGAAGTCCTCCACCTCGATCTTCCAGACGGCTTCCATGCCGAGCTCCTCGTACTCGACGACCTCGACCTTCTTGATGCAGTCCTGCGCGAGCCGCGCGGCCGGTCCGCCGATGGAGCCCAGGTAGAAGCCGCCGTGCGTGCCGCACGCGTCCGTCACCTGCTTCGAGCGGTTGCCCTTGGCCAGCATGACCTTGGAGCCGCCCGCCGCCTGGAACTGCTCGACGTAGCTGTCCATCCGGCCGGCCGTCGTCGGGCCGAAGGAGCCGGAGGCGTAGCCCTCGGGGGTCTTCGCCGGACCGGCGTAGTACACCGGGTGGTCCTTGAGGTACTGCGGCATGTCCTCGCCCGCGTCCAGCCGCTCCTTGATCTTGGCGTGCGCGATGTCGCGCGCCACGACCAGCGGGCCGGTCAGCGAGAGCCGGGTCTTGACCGGGTACTTGGTCAGCTCGGCGAGGACGTCGTCCATGGGCCGGTTGAGGTCGATCTTCACGACGTCACCCTCCTCGGCGGACTCGCCGAGGTGCTCGTCCGTCGTGTCGGGGAGGAAGCGCGCCGGGTCGGTCTCCAGCTGCTCCAGGAACACGCCCTCCGCGGTGATCTTCGCGGTGGCCTGGCGGTCCGCCGAGCAGGAGACGGCGATGGCGACGGGCAGCGACGCACCGTGGCGGGGGAGCCGGACGACCCGGACGTCGTGGCAGAAGTACTTGCCGCCGAACTGCGCGCCGATGCCGATCTTCTGCGTGAGCTCGAAGACCTTCTCCTCCAGCTCCTTGTCACGGAAGCCGTGCCCCGTGGGGGAGCCCTCGGCGGGCAGCTCGTCGAGGTAGTGGGCGGAGGCGTACTTGGCGGTCTTCAGCGCGAACTCGGCGCTGGTGCCGCCGACGACGATGGCCAGGTGGTACGGCGGGCACGCGGCCGTGCCCAGCGAACGGATCTTCTCCTCCAGGAACTTCATCATGGAGGCCTCGTTCAGGACGGCCTTGGTCTCCTGGTAGAGGAACGACTTGTTGGCGGAGCCGCCGCCCTTGGCCATGAACAGGAACTTGTACGCGCCGCCGTCGGTCGCGTACAGCTCGATCTGGGCCGGCAGGTTGGACCCGGTGTTCTTCTCCTCCCACATGGTGAGCGGAGCCATCTGCGAGTAGCGCAGGTTGAGCTTGGTGTAGGCGTCGTAGATGCCGTGGGAGAGGGCTTCCTCGTCGCCGCCCTCGGTGAGGACGTTCTGGCCGCGCTTGCCCATCACGATGGCCGTGCCGGTGTCCTGGCACATGGGCAGCACGCCGGCGGCGGCGATGTTCGCGTTCTTCAGCAGGTCGAGCGCCACGAACTTGTCGTTGGAGGAGGCCTCCGGGTCGTCCACGATCCGGCGCAGCTGGGCGAGGTGGGCGGGCCGCAGGTAGTGCGAGATGTCGTGCATGGCCTCGGCGGCGAGCGTGCGCAGCGCCTGGGGCTCGACCTTGAGGAAGGTACGGCCGTCGGCCTCGAAGGTGGAGACGCCCTCGGCGGTCACCAGCCGGTAGGGCGTGGTGTCCTCTCCCAGCGGGAGCAGATCGGAGTACGCGTACTCGGGGCCGGGTTGGCGGGAGACAGGGGGCATTACGGCCATTCCTCACTCGGCAGACAGCAGCGCCACCTCCATTGGCAGCGCGCTCCCCAGCGTAGAACGGCCCTCGGGCCCCGGGCTTGTGAGGTAAGGCTCACCCGGCACCCGCCGCCCGGCACCCGACACCCGACACCCGGGTCCGCGGGGCGCGTCCGCATCACTGCCCCCCGGCGCGCCCGAGCCGCGAGCGCCGCCCGGGAGCCCGAGCGGCGTGACGCGCCCGCCCCACTACCCCTAGTCGCGATCTATCGCGTTTCGCTACGCTGGTTCCGTGGACCTCGAAAAGCAGCCCCAGAAGCCCGTCGTCCCCGCGGAGCCCGGCGCGGGGATCCGCGCGTCCGACGCCGACCGGGACCGGATCGCCGACATCCTCCGGGACGCCCTGGCGGAGGGCCGGCTGGACGCCGAGGAGCATGCCGAGCGGATCGACGCCGCCTACCGGGCCAAGACCGTCGGCGAACTCGAACCGCTGGTCCAGGATCTGCCCGCGACCCGGAAGGGCGGCGAGTCCGGTGCGTACGCCTACGGGCCGGAAGCGCCCGCCGGGCCCGCCGAGAACCTGATCGCCGTCTTCTCCAGCTCCGTGCGCAAGGGTCGCTGGCGCGTCGGCCGCCGCACCAACGCCTTCTCGCTCTTCGGGAGCATCGAGATCGACCTCACCGAGGCACTGTTCGAACAGCGGCTCACGGTGATCAACGCGACGTCCCTCTTCGGCAATGTCGAGGTGCGGGTCCCCGAGAACATCTCGCTGCGCGGCAGCGGCACCGGCTTCTTCGGCAACTTCGAAGTGCTCACCCTGGAGTCGGCCGATCCCGAGGCGCCGGTGGTCGTCGTCAACGGGTACTCGGTTTTCGGCAATGTCGAAGCCAAGCCGAAACGCGGCCGACGGGTCTCCGACCTCCACGATCGCCTGCGCAAACACTTCCGCTGACGGCTGGTCCCATGGGCGATTTTCGGCCACGCGCGCTGCTGCGCCGTTCCGCGCCGTAGCACCGCGGTGCCACGCAGTGAATAGGAGTGCGCACAGCGGGTAGGGAGTGCTGCATCGTCTCTCGCTCGCGAAGCCGTCGTCAGGAGTAGACCGTGCTGCAGCTGCCTTACCAGTCCTTGCAGGTCACCGCCGTTCCGGCCCAGCGAGCCGCCAGGTCGGATCAGGACGGACCCTGGCACGCGGACGCGGTGTGCCGTCGGGACGAGGCCGGGCTGTTCTTCGCCCCCTCGAAGGAACCGACCGCCGCACGGCTGTCGCGCGAGGAGGCCGCGAAGCGGGTCTGCGCCCGCTGTCCGGTGATGGTCGAGTGCCGGGAGCACGCACTGCTCCAGCCCGAGCCGTACGGCGTGTGGGGCGGCCTGACCGCGGCGGAGCGCCGGGTGGTGCTGGCCAGGCGCAGGCGGCGCGAGGTCGAGGTCAAGAAGTCGCAGTCTGCGGCCTGAGACGACGCGGACGGACAAGGACGGACGGACAGACGAAAAGGGGCGCCCCCGCACATGGGGCGCCCCTTTCGCTGCCGCTCCGCCGTACCACCGCGGTGTACCGCGTGCCCGGTTCAGGAGCCGCGGCGCATCCGCACCGCGCCGCGGCTCACTGCGTCCGGCTCACTGCGCCCGGTCGAAGTCCACCTGGCTGTACGCGCGCAGCTTCGAGAGCCGGTGCGTGGAGTCGATCTGGCGGATCGTGCCCGACTTGGAGCGCATCACCAGGGACTGCGTCGTGGCCGTCTCCGAGCGGTAGCGCACCCCGCGCAGCAGTTCGCCGTCGGTGATGCCGGTGGCGACGAAGAAGACGTTGTCCCCGCTGACCAGGTCGGTGGTGTGCAGCACCCGGTCCAGGTCGTGGCCCGCGTCGAGCGCCCGCTGCCGCTCCGCGTCGTCCTTCGGCCAGAGCTTGCCCTGGATCGTGCCGCCGAGGCACTTGATCGCGCAGGCCGAGATGATGCCCTCGGGGGTGCCGCCGATGCCCATCAGCATGTCGACGCCGGTGCCCTCGCGTACGGCCATCACCGAGCCGGCGACATCGCCGTCCGAGATGAACTTGATGCGTGCGCCGGTCTCGCGGATCTCCTTGACGATGCCCTCGTGGCGGGGGCGGTCCAGGATGACGACCGTGACGTCCTCGGGCGCGGAGTGCTTGGCCTTGGCGACGCGGCGGATGTTCACCGAGACCGGGGCGTTGATGTCCACGAAGTCCGCGGCCTCGGGGCCGGTGACCAGTTTGTCCATGTAGAAGACCGCCGACGGGTCGAACATGGTGCCGCGGTCGGCGGCGGCGAGTACGGCGATGGCGTTGGGCATGCCCTTGGCGTTGAGCGTGGTGCCGTCGATCGGGTCGACGGCGATGTCGACCTCGGCGCCGGTCCCGTCGCCGACGCGCTCGCCGTTGAAGAGCATGGGGGCTTCGTCCTTCTCGCCCTCACCGATGACGACGATGCCGTTCATCGAGACGGTGGAGACGAGGGTCCGCATGGCCTTGACGGCCGCTCCGTCGGCACCGATCTTGTCGCCGCGGCCGACCCACCTGCCCGCGGCCATGGCGGCGGCCTCGGTGACCCGGACGAGCTCCAGGGCCAGGTTGCGGTCGGGAGCCTCAGGAGAGACCTCGAGCTGGGACGGCAGATTGTTGTCGGTCATCGGAGCGCACCTTTCTGTACGACGACGGCCGGAATAGAGGGTGCTGCGACTCTATCGGTACGTCGACAAAATGAGCAGTGGGGGCCACGTTTGAGCACGCACCCCGGATGCGACCATGGGGGGCGTGGCAGGTATGCGAGGCAGACAGACAGTGCGCGACATGGTGCTGTCGATGGCGGTGATCGGAGCCGTCGTCGCGGTGATCTATGTGTTCATTCCGCACGACGACACAGCGGATCCGGTCAAGGCGGTCGACTACCGGGTCGAATTGCTGACGGCACGGCGAGCGGCACCCTATCCGGTGGCGGCGCCCCAGGGCCTGCCGAAGGAGTGGAAGCCGACGTCGGCGACGTACGCGCGGACCGCCGCCGACGCCTGGCACCTGGGCTTCCTCGACCCGGACGGCGAGTACGTCGCGGTGGAGCAGTCGACCGAGCCCGCTCGCACGTACGCCGCGAAGGTCAGCCAGCGCGCCGAGCGGACCGAGAAGACCCAGCAGGTGAACGGCGTGACCTGGCAGCGCTGGGAGGGTGCGAAGTACGACGCGCTGGTGCGCGAGGACAAGGGCTCCACGACCGTGGTGACGGGAACGGCGTCGATGGCGCGACTGGCGGAGATGGCCGCGGCACTGGAGGTCGAGAAGGCGCCGGCGCCGTCCGCGAAGCCCTGAGGCGCAGCGCCCGGACGGAAATGTTCTGAGACAGGCCTCTGACGGTGGATCCGTTCTGAGGCGGACAGGCGAAAGGCCGCCGCACCCCTGAGAGGGTGCGGCGGCCTTCCGCTGTGACCCGTGCGGTCAGACGGTCGTCACGACGTCCTCGTACGCCAGCCGCGGCGACCGCGGGAAGCTCGCGTTCTCGCCGGGCCTGCCGATGTTCACGATCATCAACGGCGTGTGGTCGTCGTCCAGGAACTCCTTCTGCACGCCCGCGAAGTCGAAGCCCGTCATGGGGCCGGCGGCCAGACCGGCGGCGCGGACGCCGACGATGAAGTACGCGGCCTGGAGGGCGGCGTTGAGACCGGCGGCGTGCTCACGGACCGGGCGCTCGGCGAAGAAGGCGTCCTTGGCCTGCGGGAAGTGCGGGAACAGGGTCGGCAGCTCCTCGTGGAACTCGTTGTCCGCGGCGAGGATCGCGACGAGCGGGGCGGTGGCGGTCTTCGGCCGGTTGCCCTCGGACATGTGGCTCACCAGGCGCTCGCGGGCCTCCTCGGAGCGGACCAGGACGACCCGCAGGGGGCTCTGGTTGAAGGCCGTGGGGCCGTACTTGACCAGGTCGTAGATCGCCTGCACCTGATCCTCGGTCACCGGCTCGTCGGTGAACGTGTTGGCCGTGCGGGCCTCGCGGAACAGGAGATCCTGGGCTGCGGAGTCGAGAACGAGAGTCATGCTGGTCGAACCTTCCGGTGGTGCAGGGTGTGTTCGGTACGCGGGGGTTAACCCTGCCCAGGTAGGTTAAATTTCAACTACTCGCGAATCGTGATCCGACTCACACCCCGCACCCCGCTGACCTGCTCAGTCGTCGGAATCGGCGGAGCCGTCCCCGTCCTCGCCGCCGGACAGAGCCGCGTCCAGACGGGCGCGGGCGCCCTCCAGCCAGTGGCGGCAGACCTTGGCCAGCTCCTCGCCGCGCTCCCACAGCGCCAGCGACTCCTCGAGCGTCGTACCGCCCGCCTCCAGGCGGCGCACGACCTCGATCAGCTCGTCCCGTGCCTGCTCGTAGCCGAGCGTGCTCTCTTCCGTCCTGGCTGCCATGCCGCCCACCCTATTCGCCCCGTTCGTACTCACTCGGACACCCGTACCGCGAACTCGCCCTCGAAGACCCGCGCCCGCAGCTCCTCACCCGCCGCCACATCGTCGGGCGAGCTGACGACCGCCCCGTCCGTGCGCTGGAGCACCGCGTACCCGCGCTCCATGGTCGCCGCCGGCGACAGCGACAGGACCCGCGCCCGGGTGTGCGACAGCTCGGAGTCCGCGCGGTCCAGCAGATGTCCGAGCACCCGCCGGCTGCGCGCGACCAGCGCGTCCACCTCGGCCCCGCGCTCCTCCACCATCCGCTGCGGATGCTCCATCACCGGACGGGCCAGCGCGTGCGCCAGCCCCCGCTCCTCGCGGTCGAGCAGTGCCTGCACCGTCCGCAGTGCGCGGTCCCGCAGCTGCCGCACCCGCTCCAGCTCCTCGCCGACGTCCGGCACGACCTTCTTCGCCGCGTCCGTCGGCGTGGACGCCCGCAGGTCCGCCACCAGGTCCAGCAGCGGCGAGTCCGGCTCGTGCCCGATCGCCGACACCACCGGGGTGCGGCACTCGGAGACGGCGCGCACCAGCTGCTCGTCCGAGAACGGCAGCAGGTCCTCCACACTGCCGCCACCGCGGGCCACGATGATCACGTCTACGTCCGGGAGGCTGTCCAGCTCCTTGACCGCGTGGACCACCTGGGAGACCGCGTGCACGCCCTGCACGGCCACGTTGCGCACCTCGAAGCGGACCGCGGGCCAGCGACGGCGGGCGTTCTCCAGGACGTCGCGCTCCGCGGCGGACGCCCGGCCGACCACCAGGCCCACCCGGTGCGGCAGAAACGGCAGCGGCCGCTTCCGATCCTGTGCGAACAGCCCCTCGGTGCCCAGCGTGCGCTTCAGCTGCTCCAGCCGGGCCAGCAGCTCGCCGATGCCGACCGGCCGTATCTCCACGGCACGCAGCGACAGCTGTCCGCGCGGGGCGTACCACTCGGGCTTGGCGTGGACCACGACCCGGGCGCCCTCCGCCACGACGTCCGCGACCGCGTCGAAGACCTCCCGGAAGCAGGTCACGCTCACCGAGATGTCGTACGAGGGATCGCGCAGGGTCAGGAAGACGACGCCCGCTCCCGGCCGCCGCGACAGCTGGGTGATCTGCCCCTCCACCCAGACCGCGCCGAGCCGGTCGATCCACCCGCCGATCAGCCGGGACACCTCGCCGACCGGCAGGGGCGCGTCCGCTGACGTGTTCAGAGCCATACGGGCGAGCGTATCGGCCGCGTACGACAACACCGCCCGTCACGGCACGCGGCGTGACTCCGCGGCGGGCAGGGGGGTGCGCGGGCGCCTCCGCTGGACCACGAGGACCACCAGTCCCACCCCCAGCCAGACGGCGCCCACCAGCTGCGCCGAGCCGGCCGCCTCGGCGATCACCAGGAGCAGCACGGCCGTGCCGACCACCGGCACCAGCACATGCCGCAGCCGGTCCGGGCGGCCCTCCGCCCGGCGCACGACGAACCATCCGACGACACTCGCGTGCAGCAGCACGAACGCCGTGAGCGCCCCGATGTCGACCACCGACACCAGCTGGTCCAGGCCGTCGTCGAGCCGCGCCGCCCACACCGCCGCGGCCATCGTCACCGCGGCCGCCAGCAGCAGCGCGACCCGCGGCACGCCCGAGTCGGTGCGCGACAGGACGTGCGGCAGCCGCCGGTCCCGGCCCATGGCGAACAGCAGCCGGCCGGCCGCCGCCTGCGCGGCCAGCGCCGCGAACGCCGCGCCGATCGCCTTGCTCACCGCCACCAGATCGTGCAGCCAGGTGCCCACCGAGGCGTCCACCGCGTCGTAGAACGCCGAACCCTGCGCCGCCGGGTCGGCGGCCAGCTCGGCCGACGACACCGGTTCGAGCAGCGCGGCGAGATAGGTCTGCGCCACGAACAGGAAACCCGCGAGGCCCAGGCAGAGCAGCACCGCCCTGGCCACCTTCCGCGATCCGCCGGTGACCTCCTCCGCGAACGAGGCGATCGCGTCGAATCCCAGATACGACAGCACCGCCACCGAGACCGCGCTGAGCACCGCCGCCATCGAGAAGCCCGCGTCCCCGGTGAACGGTGACAGCCAGCCGCGCTGCGCGCCGTCCCGGGCGAGCACCACCACCGCGGACACCGCGAAGACCAGCAGCACGACGATCTCCATCGCCAGCACCGCGAACCCCACCCGGGCCGCCGCCCGCACACCCCACAGATTGAGGAGCGTGGTCACCACGACCGCGATCCCCGTCCACACCCACCGGTCCACCTCGGGGATCAGCGCCTCCAGGGCGATCCCCGAGAAGAGGTAGGCGACGGCCGGGATCAGCAGATAGTCGAGCATCGCCATCCACCCGGCGATGAAGCCCGGCCCCTCGCCCAGCCCCTTGCGGGCATAGGTGAAGACCGAGCCTGCCTGCGGGGCGACCCGCACCATCTGCGCGTAACTCGATGCGGTGAACGCCATGGCGATCGTGGCCACGACGTAGACGAGCGCCACCGCGCCGTTCGACTTCGCGTCCAGGGTGCCGAAGATGCCGACGGGCGCCATGGGTGCGATGAACAGCAGCCCGTAGACCATGAGGTCACGGAAGCCGAGACTGCGCCGCAGCCCTGAGCTCCCTTGATCCGTGCCGCCCTTGCCGTCCGGACCGCTCCCCGTCCCGTCCGACCGGGACACATCCGCCGCGGCCATCCCGCCCTCCGTCCGTCGCGTACCGTTCATCAGTCTTCCTCCGGGCGGTGATCTCCCGCCTCTTCTGGGCGGCCTTACGATGGGGGGCATGACTGCTACGCCTCCTGCCCGCCGCGTCCTCCTCGCCGCTCCCCGTGGCTACTGCGCGGGCGTGGACCGCGCCGTGATCGCTGTTGAGAAGGCCCTTGAGCAGTACGGCTCACCGATCTACGTCCGCCACGAGATCGTCCACAACAAATACGTCGTGCAGACCCTCGAGAAGAAGGGCGCGATCTTCGTCGAGGAGACGGCCGAGGTCCCCGAGGGATCGATCGTGATGTTCTCCGCGCACGGCGTCGCCCCGGTCGTCCACGACGAGGCCGCGGAGCGCAAGCTCGCCACCATCGACGCGACCTGCCCGCTCGTCACCAAGGTTCACAAGGAAGCGGTCCGCTTCGCCGACGAGGACTACGACATCCTGCTCATCGGCCACGACGGCCACGAGGAGGTCATCGGCACCTCCGGCGAGGCCCCCGACCACATCACCCTGGTCGACGGCCCGGACGATGTCGCAGGCATCGAGGTGCGCGACGAGTCGAAGGTCGTCTGGCTCTCCCAGACCACGCTGTCCGTCGACGAGACGATGGAGACGGTGGACAAGCTGAAGGAGAAGTTCCCGCAGCTGATCTCCCCGCCCAGCGACGACATCTGCTACGCCACCCAGAACCGCCAGATCGCGGTCAAGCAGATGGGCGCCGAGGCCGACCTGGTCATCGTGGTCGGCTCGAAGAACTCCTCGAACTCCGTCCGGCTCGTCGAGGTCGCCCTCGGCGCCGGCGCACGCGCCGCCCACCTGGTCGACTTCGCGGACGAGATCGACGAGGCCTGGCTGGAGGGCGTCGCCACCGTCGGCGTCACCTCCGGCGCGTCCGTACCGGACGTACTGGTCGAAGGCGTGCTGGAGTGGCTGTCGCAGCGCGGTTTCGAGGACGTCGAGATCGTGAAGGCCGCCGAGGAGTCCATCACCTTCTCGCTGCCCAAGGAGCTGCGGCGCGATCTGCGCGCGGAGGCAGCGAAGCTGTCGGGTCGGGCGTCCGGGGAGTAAGCGACGGGCCCTGCCCGTAACGTTGTGTCCATGAACGTGTTCGGAGTGGACATCGGCGGATCGGGCATCAAGGGCGCACCCGTGGATCTGGAGCGCGGTGACCTGACACAGGAACGACATAAGGTGCTGACCCCGCATCCGGCGACGCCGGACGCGGTGGTGGACGGCGTCGTCGAAGTGGTGCGTCATTTCGACTGGTCGGGGCCGGTGGGCGTGACGTTCCCCGGCGTGGTGACGAGCGGCATCACCCGCACCGCGGCCAACGTGGACAAGGCCTGGATCGACGTGGACGCGGCCGGACTGCTCAACGAGCGTCTCGGCGGCGTCGGCGTGACCCTGCTGAACGACGCGGACGCGGCGGGCGTGGCGGAGATGACCTTCGGCGCGGGCCGCGGCCGCAAGGGGGTCGTGATGCTGCTGACCTTCGGTACGGGCATCGGCAGCGCCCTCTTCATCGACGGCCGGCTCGTACCCAACACCGAGCTCGGCCATCTGGAGCTGCACGGTCACGACGCGGAGAAGCACGCGTCGACGAAGGTCAAGGAGGACGAGGACCTGAGCTGGCACCAGTGGGCGCACCGGGTGCAGAAGTACCTGGCCCATGTGGAGATGCTGTTCTCGCCCGAGCTGTTCATCATCGGCGGCGGCGTCAGCCGCAAGGCCGACCGGTTCGTGCCGCTGATCGAGGAGATCAGGGCGGAGATCGTCCCGGCGGAGCTGCAGAACAACGCGGGCATCGTGGGCGCGGCGATGGCGTCGGCGAGCAAGTGACGCCGCGGCGGTCCCGAAGGTCCTTCGAAGACAAGCTCTAGCGGCGGGGCGGGGGTGCGGGCCTGGTGCGGCGCTTGCGTCGTGACATCGCCCGCACCTTGCGTACGCAGGTGATCAGCCCCGCCACGAGCGTTCCGCCGTACAGCCAGCCGGCGTGCACGGCGAGCGAGGTGACGACCGCCATGACCTGGCCGCCGACCCCGCCCTCACCGCCCGAGATCGGCACGATCCCGGTGGCGAAGGCGATGGGCACACTGATCGGGGCGGTCACCAGGTCCGCCTCGCGCACCCAGAGCGCGGTCAGCGCGCACACGGGCAGGAAGAGCACCCCGTAGACCACGGCGGAACCGTCGAACAGCAGCCGGACGAGCGAGCCGAGCACCAGCATGGTGGTGGACGCGAAGAGTCCGCCGCCGATACCCGTCAGCCGGGGGTTGGGCAGTCTGCGCAGGGCGAGGACCACGGGGGGCACGTTGCGTGCGGGACGCGTCGGCCGTACCCCGTACACGGCGGGGCCGTCCGCGACCTGCGGGGAGAGGGGCCCGGGAGGCGAAAGGGGTGCCTGCGGGCGCTGCCGGCGCCGGGGGTTGCTCGTCCTGTGCTGCTCCACCCGACCAACGTAGGTTGCGAGCGGGGAGGAATCAGGCACAGGACACGCCCTTTGGGTGACCTTGGCGAAGAGTTCGACTCCCGGCACCCGTCGCTGCGCGGCCGGGGCCGCCCGTAAACTGGGGGATCGGCCCACCATCGGGCCGGGCGCCCATCGCCAGTCCTCACTTCAGGAAGTCGCCAACGTGTCGCTCACGATCGGAATCGTCGGCCTGCCGAATGTCGGCAAGTCGACCCTGTTCAACGCCCTGACCAAGAACGACGTGCTGGCGGCCAACTACCCGTTCGCCACCATCGAGCCGAACGTCGGCGTGGTCGGCGTCCCCGACCCGCGCCTGACCAAGCTGGCGGAGATCTTCTCCTCCCAGCGGGTCCTCCCGGCGACGGTGGACTTCGTCGACATCGCCGGCATCGTGCGCGGCGCGAGCGAGGGCGAGGGCCTGGGCAACAAGTTCCTGGCGAACATCCGGGAGTCCGACGCGATCTGCCAGGTCATCCGCGCCTTCAAGGACGAGAACGTCGTCCACGTCGACGGCAAGGTCTCGCCGAAGGACGACATCGAGACGATCAACACCGAGCTGATCCTGGCCGACCTCCAGACCATCGAGAAGGTCCTGCCGCGCCTGCAGAAGGAATCGCGGATCAAGAAGGACATCGCGCCGAAGGTCAAGGCGGTCGAGGAGGCCAAGGAGATCCTGGAGAAGGGCGACACGCTCTTCTCGGCGGGCATCGTCCAGGGCTCCGGCAACGAGGAGCTCCTGCACGACCTGCACCTCCTCACCACCAAGCCGTTCCTCTACGTCTTCAACGTCGACGAGGACGAGCTGACGGACGACACGTTCAAGGCGGAGCAGAGCGCGCTGGTCGCCCCGGCGGAAGCGATCTTCCTCAACGCGAAGCTGGAGTCGGACCTCGCGGAACTCGACGACGAGGAGGCGCTCGAACTCCTCCAGTCGGTGGGCCAGGAGGAACCGGGCCTCGCCACGCTGGCGCACGTGGGCTTCCGGACGCTGGGCCTCCAGACGTACCTGACGGCGGGCCCGAAGGAGTCCCGCGCCTGGACGATCAAGAAGGGCGCGACGGCTCCGGAGGCGGCGGGTGTGATCCACACGGACTTCCAGAAGGGCTTCATCAAGGCGGAGGTCATCTCGTTCGAAGACCTGGTGGAGACGGGCTCGGTGGCGGACGCGCGCGCGAAGGGGAAGGCGCGGATGGAGGGCAAGGAGTATGTGATGCAGGACGGGGATGTGGTGGAGTTCCGCTTCAACGTGTAACCGATGTGTCACCACCTGTGCGGTGATTGCGCAAGCGTGTCGGAAGGGGTCGGCTCTCCGGAGTCGGCCCCTTCGTCGTCACCGCGCCGGATGAGTGATGGATGCAGACGTGACGTCAGTAAGCAGCCGCCACTGACAGTCCGGCGCGGCCGCCGCCCGGACAATGGGGTGGCGACCTCCGGTGGCATCTGACCGGCTGAACGCGTTACCGGTGCTGATGTGGTGCTGACTTCAGCTGTTCCGGGGCGGTGTGAGCTTGTCGAGGTCCAGGTTGATCTCGAAGGGCACCGGGCGCCGGAGGGTACCCCGGAAGATGCCCGCGGGCGCGTAGGCGCTGGTTGGTTCGTCGAGCTCGTAGACGTGCACGACGGGCGCCCCGTTCTCGTCCTCGACGCACCAGTAGTGCGAGATGCCGGCTTCTGCGTACTTGCGGAGCTTGACCGTGCGGTCGCGGTGGGCGGATTCGGGGGAGACGACCTCGATGACGAGTCGGACTTCATCCGGCGCGAACCAGGTGCGGTCGTCTTCGTACGCGGCCGTGGTCACCAGAAGGTCAGGCTCGGGGCGGTTGCGCGAGTCGAGCTTGATGGTCATCTCGCGGCCGACTCTGACATCGGCCGGCATCTGATCCATGAGGGCGACGGTGAGCATGGTGACGAGGTGGCCGTGCCACCACCTCTGGGGCGACATCATGAAGACGAGGGCTCCGTCGATGAGCTCGGTGTGGCGGGGTGCCTCGGGGAGTCGGTCCAGGTCCTCCGCGAACCAGCCTTCCGCGCGTGGCGGGCGCATCCAGTCGGGCAGTGCGGTCATGGGACAACCCTAGCGATTGTGGCCGTCACGAGGGGGAGTGTGCTGCTCCACCCTCCGTCGTTCAACTCCGTGTGGCGGGGTGCCTCGGGGAGTCGGTCCAGGTTCCTCCGCGAACCAGCCTTCCGCGCGCGGCGGGCGCATCCAGGCGGGCACTGTGGTCATGGTCCTGACGGTAGTCGTACGTAGCCCCCACCCCTCGTGGAAAGATGCCGGCCACGCAGTGGCAGAAACGCACCGAGGGGCGGCATGGCAGTGAGTGCGGGGTCCGGACCGGGTGGGCGGCGGGCGCGGGAGGTGTTGGGGGATGCGGCCGCGCTGCATCGGGCCGCGCAAAGCGTCCTCGGGGATCATCGGCGGGCCGTCGAGGCCGTCCGGGGCGCCCTCGCTCCGTTGCACGACGAGCTGGCCGGCCGCGAGCTCGCGGAGATACCGGTCGCGCGGCTCAAGGACGTCACCGAGGGGCGGCTGAGGCTCGGTGTCATCGAGGCGGCCGGGTACCGCTCCGTGGGGGACGTGCTGGCGGCCGACCGGTACCGGCTGCGGCAGATCCCCGGGGTCGGGCAGCAGACAGCCGATCAGGCGCTCGCCGCCGCCCGGCAGATCGCCGAGGCCGTCGGGGAGACCGTCGCCGTCCGTATCGACGTCGACAACCCCGAGCCCCGCACCTCCGCGCTCGTCGTCGCCCTGCACCGGCTCGTCGAGGCCGGTCCCGACGCGCGGCGGGCCGTCGACGCCGCCGAGGCGCTGGACCGGCGGCTCGGGCCGCTGCTCGTGGAGGCCGCGCCGGCCGCTGGGCGGCTGCGGATGTGGCTCGCCGGGCAGGAGCGGCGGGAGCGGGTCCACGCCGCGCTCGCCGAGATCCTCGCGGTGACCGAGGAGGCCGGGAGCCACGACGTACCCGTACTGCTCGGGCAGGCCTCCGTCGACCTGCTGCGTGCTCCCGCCGACGACATCGAGGCCTGGGTCGACTTCGAGCTGCGTTCCGCCGAGTACTACAGCCTGCTGGCCGAGATCGCGGGCCGTGGGCCCGACCTCGCGGCGGCGGAGGGGTTCCTGCCCGGTGAGGTGGCCGAGCGGGTGCGCGCGCAGCCGCTCGACGACAGCCTCCGCCGGGTCTCGTTGCGCGGCTACCAGTCCTTCGGCGCGCGCTTCGTACTGGCTCAGCGCCGCGTCGTCCTCGGCGACGAGATGGGCCTCGGCAAGACCATCCAGGCCATCGCCGCCCTGGCGCACCTCGCCGCGACCGGGCAGCGCCACTTCATGGTGGTGTGCCCGGCGAGCGTGCTGATCAACTGGACGCGGGAGGTCTCGGCGCGCAGCGCCCTGCGGGCGGTTCCGCTGCACGGTCCGGACCGGCAGGAGGCGTTCGCGGAATGGAAGGACGGCGGCGGTGTCGCCGTCACGACGTACGACGCCCTGCGCGGCTTCCCCGTCCCGGGCGTCGGGGAGCTGGGCATGCTGGTCGTCGACGAAGCGCACTACGTGAAGAACCCCGGGGCCCGGCGGTCGAGGACCGTGGCCGAGTGGGCCGCCCCCTGCGAGCGGGTCCTCTTTCTCACGGGGACGCCCATGGAGAACCGGGTGGCGGAGTTCCGCAGTCTCGTACGCCACCTCCAGCCCGAACTGGCCCCCGAGATCGGGGGAGTCGAGGGTGCCGTCGGCTCGCGAGCGTTCCGCAGGGCGGTGGCGCCGTGCTATCTGCGGCGCAACCAGGAGGACGTACTCACCGAGCTGCCCAGCCTGCTGCACACCGATGAGTGGGAGGAACTCAGCGCCGCGGATCTGGACGCCTACGCGGAGGCCGTGGACGCGGGCAACTTCATGGCGATGCGCAGGGCGGCGTACGTCCACGCGGAGCAGTCGGCGAAGCTCCAGCGGTTGCGCGAGCTGGTGGCCGAGGCGGCGGACAACGGGCTGAAGGTGCTGGTCTTCTCCTACTTCCGCGATGTGCTGGAGACGGTGGGGGAGGCGCTGGGTCCGCAGGCGTACGGCCCGATCTCCGGGAGCGTGCCGCCCGGGCGGCGCCAGAACATCGTGGACGAGTTCAGTGCGGTGGCCGGGCATGCCGTGCTCCTCGCCCAGATCGAGGCCGGCGGGGTCGGGCTCAATCTGCAGGCGGCCTCCGTCGTGATCATCTGCGAGCCGCAGATCAAGCCGACCATCGAGCACCAGGCGGTGGCACGCGCGCATCGGATGGGGCAGGTCCGCGCCGTGCAGGTGCACCGGCTGCTCGCCACGAGCGGGGTGGACAAGCGGATGCTGGAGATCCTGGAGAACAAGTCACGGCTGTTCGACGCCTACGCGCGCCGCAGCGACGTCGCGGAGGCCACTCCCGACGCGATCGACATCTCGGACGGATCACTGGCCCGGCAGATCGTCGAGGAGGAACAGCGGCGGCTCGCGGCTCGGGGCTGAGGGGCTGAGGCGCTGCGAACTCACCGCCCCGCCGCCGGCAACCGGCCCGCCCCGCCGCCGGCGACCGTCCCTCCCCGCCAGCGGCGACCCTCCCGTACCGCCTCCCGCCGGCGCCCCGCCTGCCCGCACCGCCACCGTCACCCGCCACCATCAGCGCCGTAACCCGCGTCCGCCAGTTCCGCCACGACCTCCGCATGGCAGCGCTCCGGCACGCACCAGCAGCCGAGCCTGCGCCCACGCAGCTCCGGAAGCATCGCCAACAGGTCCGGCCGGGACAGCAGATGGTCCCGGTACATCGCGACCACCTCCTCGCGGGTGCCGTCCTTCCCCGGCCGGAAGGGGCTCGCCAGCGGGGATCCGGCGAGGTGCCAGCCCCCGCGGTGCATGGGCCTGCCGACATAGACGACGTCCGCGTAGTCGGGGTCGTCGCGGTGGCCCTTGAGATTGACGACGGTCGTTCCGGTCATGGAGTGGATCCTCCGTCGTCCGGGCCGTTACTGCCAGGTGAAGACGCCGGAGTGCTCGCGGAACGCCGCCCGGACGCCCTGCTCGATCGTGTCGGCGGTCCGGGCGCGGCGGCCGTACGACGGCTTGTGTCCGGTGCGCGAGGCCGGGGGACGCCTGTCGCATCCGCGTGTACGGGTACGTTCCTGCTCGCCGAGTCGGGCGTACTCGACGGGCGCCGGGCGATCAGCAGCCGGTGGCCGGCACCGGTCTCCGCACGCGCACCCGGCGGTGAGGCTGGACAGGACGCGGATGGTCATCCGTCGGACGGTGATGACGGCGGGCGCGGTGTTCGGACACGTCGATCCGGCGCTCGCCGGGTCACCTCGCGAGTCCGCGGCCACGCGGTCGTCCGGATGGGCAGCCCCGAGGTGGCGGACCTCGTGGCCCGCCACCTCGTCGTCGACGATCGGCCTTCCCGGTCGGCGTACACGAGATCCTGCCGCGCGAGCGCACCCGCAGCACGGCGGAGGCCCTGCGCGGCCGCTGACACCCACCCACCTCAGCCCTTGCGACGCGCCGTCAACTCCCGTACCCCCGCGGGCTTCTCCGCGTCCTTCGAGCGCACCGTCACCCGGATGTGCCGCACCGCGGCGCCCACCCTGAACGGCGCCCAGTGCACGGCGTCCTTCGACGCCTCGACGGTGTACGCGGCGGGGCGCACCTCGGTCCACCGCGGGGTCACCGACGCGAGCGCCGTCGGGCGGCCGAGGTCCGCGGTCAGCGTCCCGGTCGCGCCGTCCGGCACCCAGGCCGTCGCCCCACTGCCGTCCACCGCCGCGGCCGCGTACATACCGGGCTCCTCCGAGGACGCGGTCGCCGTGACGCACCGCGCCGCGTTGTCCGTCGGCGCGACGTCCGGGCGGCGCGTGGGCAGGGTGACCGTGTCCTTCAGCAGGACCGGTCCGGCGGGGGTGTGCAGCGTGAACGGCTCGCCCTGCGTCAGCCGTACCGTCGTCCGGCGCGCGCCGAGCGCGATGTCGTACGTACGCCCCTGCCAGCGAAGGCCCCGCAGGGTGACACCGCTCGCCAGCTGCGGCGGCAGCATCGGGGCGATCCGCACCCCGTCCTCCCGCAGCCGCAGGCCCGTGAGCCCGTGCGTGAAGACCTGAAGGAAGCCGCCCTTTCCGGTGAGGAAGTCCTGCGCAGGCGAGCCCGCGAGCGGATCGTCGGCCCCCGCCTTGTCGCCCCGGGCCTCGGCGAACGTGGCGAACGGGCCGCGGACGAACGGCCTGATCGAGCGCTGAAGATAGGTGTACGCCGAGCAGCCCGGCTCGCCGATCTCCGCCGCGTCGATGGCATGGACCGAGTCGGTCATCGCGGGGCCGTCGGGGTCGGTGCGCTCCGCGTAGTAGTCGAGGGTGGCCGCGCCCGCGCCCTTTTCCATCGGCCATTCGAGCGGGTAGGTCAGCAGCACGGTGTCGGCCTGCTTGATCCGCGAGCCGTTGTACCCGGCGTACTGGAGGAAGATCTTCCGCCGCGGGTCGTAGGGAATGCGCAGACCGTCCGCCGTCCTCCGCCACTGCGGCGGCGCGCTCTCGCCGAGGAGCGCGGCGGCGCGGATCGCATGGCGCAGGGCGGTCGCCGCACCGGCGTTGGTGAAGACCCCGTCGTCGACGCCGTTGCTGTACTCGTCGGGGCCGGCCACGTCCTTGACGGAGTAGCTGCCGTCCGGGTTGGCGGTGACGCGCGAGACCCAGAACTCGGCGACGCCTTTCAGCAGCGGCCAGCCCCGCTCGCGCAGCCAGTCGCGGTCGCCGGTGGCCAGGTAGTACTGCCAGACGGCCAGGGAGACATCGCCCTGGAGGTGGTTCTGGGTGAGACAGTGCGGCGGATTCCAGCTCTGGCACTCGGACCAGAGGGCGCCCTCCCCACCGCTGGTCCAGGGGTAGAACAGGCCCTTGAAGCCGAGCTTGGCGGCGTTCTCGGCGGCTGCCTCGCGGGTGCGGTGGCGGTAGTCGACGACCGAGCGCGCCAGCTCCGGGCGGGTGGCGAGCAGGCCCGGATACATCCAGGTCTCCGCGTCCCAGAAGATCAGCCCCGCATAATTGTCGCTCGTCAGACCGGTCGGCGCGAGACTGTCGGAGGAACCTCGGCGAGAACTCGCCAACAGGCCGTACTGCGCCGAGCGCAGCCAGGTCTGCAGCTCGGGCCGGCCGGGGGTGAGCACGTCCGCCGCCCAGAGTGTCGACCAGGCCGCGGTGTTGGCGTCCATGAGCTGCTGCCAGCCGCGGTCGGCGGCCCGCCGCGCGGCGGCCCGGGCGGAGCGCCGGGGATCCGGCGAGGTGAGCGAGGTGTCGACGCCGACGTACTTGACGTACTCGCGGACGGCGCCGTGCCGCGCACGGCGAAGGGTCGTGACGACCGCGCCGTCCGTCGCCGTCCCGTCCGTGCGGAAGGTGTTCTCGCCGGTGCGGGTGACCCGGCGGGCACCGCGCCAGTCGAGCCGGTCGGTGACCTCCGGCTCGCCGCCCCCGTGCGGGGTGAGCCGCAGGCGTACGGCTGCCGTGTGCGGATCGGACCGGTCGGTGACGACGTCGAGGACCAGGTCCGTCTTCCGGCCGTCGGCGGTCGTCCAGGTCAGCGAGGTGCGCACGAGACCGCAGCGCCGGAAGACGGTCTGGCGGTAACCGGAGATCCGCGAGGCCGGTCCGAAGGTCTCGTCCCCCACCTGTACGTCGAGTGTCGTCCAGGTGGGCAGGGCCGCGAGGACCTGACGGTCGGCGGTGGTATCGGGGTTGTGCGCGTACAGCCCGGCGGCGAAGGACCCGTCGTAGCGGGGCGTGAACAGCGGCCAGCCGGTCTCGGCCGCGCTCTCGGCATAGCCTGAACCGAGAGGCGGTACCCGGGTGCCGAGATATCCGTTTCCGGTGTACGCGTGGTTGTCCCCGGCCGCGTCGGGCGTGGTGGACGTGGGTGCCCAGGCGGGATCGGTGTCGCGCTCGCAGGCCACGGACGCGGGCCGCGCGGGCCCTGTCCCGGTCCCGGCGTACGAGACGGCGGGGAAGGCCGGGAAGGCCGTGGCGATCAGGGCGCTCGCGACCAGTGGTGCGAGTGGGGAGATCCGCGAGAGGCTCATCGCAGGACCCTATTTTTCGGACGGTCCCGAGCGGGGGAGGACGCGCTGGGTGACCGGTCGACCGTGAGGAGACGTGAGGGACATGTCGTACCCGGACCCGAAGTACCTGGGCGAGAAGGGCGAGACATCCGCGACGTTCCGCCCCGTGGACACCGCCGCCGACGTGGTGTCCGCGAGCGGCAGCCGTACGCACTACCTCGCCACGGGCGCGGCCACCGGCGGTGAGTTCGGGCTCTACCGGATGGACATGGCGCCGAGGGGCGGTGGTCCGAGGACGCATTTCCACAAGTCGATCTCGGAGTCGTTCTTCGTCATCTCGGGGACGGTGCGGCTGTTCGACGGCGAGAGCTGGATCGACGGGACGGCAGGTGACTTCCTCTACGTTCCGCAGGGCGGACTGCACGCCTTCCGCAACGAGTCCGACGACCCGGCGTCGATGCTGATCCTGTTCACGCCGGGGGCGCCGCGCGAGGAGTACTTCGAGAAGGTCGCGGAGGTGGCGACCGAGTGGTCGCCGGAGGACCAGGCGGAGTTCTACCTCCGGCACGACACGTTCTGGACGGAATGAACGGACGGCATGAGCCGGCGGGCCCGCCGGACGGCAGGAACAGACCGGCCCGCCGGACGGCATGAACAGACGGGCCCGCCAGACATCATGAACAGACCGGCTGAACAGGCCCACTGAACGCACGATCCGGACAAACGCGAGGGCGGGCCGGGGTGTTGCCCCTCCCGCCCCCGATCGTGTGCGGCCGGGCACGCGCCCACTGGGACAAGGCCGCCCGCGCCCAGGGGGAGGACTCCTTCTGGGACCACGCTCTGCGGGGCGAGGACACCTTGGTCCAGGCGACCGAGGTCTCCGCACGGCGCGCTCTCGGACTGACGTCGGTGCCGCCGCCGGACGATTCGGGGGCGTGACCGCGGGCGGGACCCGGTCGCCGCGAGGGCGAACCCGGCCTACGCGAACGCGAACCCTGCCGCCGCGACGGGCGAACCCGCCGATGCGAACACGATCCCTGCCGCCGCGACGGGCGAACCCGCCGATGCGAACACGATCCCTGCCGCCGCGACGGGCGAACCCGCCGATGCGAACACGAACCCTGCCGCCGCAACGGATAAACCCTGCCGAAGCGAACGCGAACGCGAACCCGGCGCCTGCGCACACGAAGCCGGCGCCCGGGCTGTCATGGCCCGGACGCCGGCTTCCGCGTGTTCCGCCCGCGCGCCGCTAGCGGCGCGAGAGCCCGCGGTCGACGGCCGTCATCAGCTCGCCGTTCGCGGTGTCCCCGTCCAGGGACCAGAACATGGCGCCACCCAGACCCCTGTCACGGATGTACGAGGACTTGGTGCGCAGCACCTGCGGGTCGTCGTACGTCCACAGGGTGGTGCCGTCGAAGAGCCAGGCGTGTCCGCCGCGCCGGTCGCGGTGCACGGTGTACGTGCCCGCGTCGGCCAGCTTCTTGAGGGCTTTGTAGTCCTCGTACCCGGCGGCCCAGGTCGCGGGCGCGGGAGCGGTCGCCTGCTGGTTCAGGCCGTCACCGCCGCCCGTCACGCCCGTCCAGCCCTGGCCGTAGAACGGCATGCCCACCACCAGCTTGCCGGCCGGGGCACCGCGGCGCTGCCAGTCGCGCACCGTCTGGTCGACGCTGAAGTCGTTTCTGGCGAACAGCGCGGACTGCTGCGCCGTGGTCTTCTCGCCGGACACATGGAAGTCGTAGCCCTGGAGGTTGACGAAGTCGAAGTCCCGCATGATCTTGTGGACCTCGAAGCCCGCGTCGATCTTCTCGGGCGCGGTCGGCACGAAGGCGCTCAGCTCGTAGTGCTTGCGCTTCTTCTGCGTTTTGGCGTACGCGTCCAGCTGTGTCCTGAACTCGTGCACCAGGGCGGTGAAGTTCCGCTTGTCCTCGGGGCGGTAGACCGTGTCCGTGTCGCCCGCCGAACCGGGCCACTCCCAGTCGAGGTCGATGCCGTCGAAGAGCCCGGCCGCCGCGCCCGCGCCGCCGCGCGCGCCGTCCACCGGCAGGTTGCCCTTGATGTAGAGGTCGATGCAGGAGGAGACGAACGCCTTGCGGGAGGCGGGTGTGCGGGCCGCGTCGGAGAAGTGGGTGGACCAGCTCCAGCCGCCCAGGGAGATCATCACCTTGAGGCCGGGATGCTTGGCCTTGAGCTCCCGCAGCTGGTTGAAGTTGCCCGCGAGCGGCTGTTCGGCGGTGTCGGCGACGCCGTCCACCGAGTTCTCCGCGTCGAGCGGGCGGGCGTAGTCCGCCCAGGCGTCGGCCTCTCCGGGGATGTTCCCGGTGAAGCATTTGCCCTCGGCGTTCACGTTGCCGAAGGCGTAGTTGATGTGCGTGAGCTTGGCGGCCTGGCCGCTGGTGTCCATGTCCTGGACCTGGAAGTCCCGGCCGTAGACGCCCCACTGGGTGAAGTAGCCGACGCGCTTGTACGAGGGGCCGCCGTGGCTCTGGTCGGCCGCGGCGGGCGCCGGTGCGTTGGTGCCGGCCGACGCGGCGGGGGCGAGCGCCGCGAGGAGTGAGAGCGAACAGGCTGCAACAGCCGTCCGGACAAAGGTTCTTCGACGCATGGGACTCATTCCTGTGCGTGTGCCGGAAGGTTTTGTGAACGGAGTTGTGCTGCCCAGGAACGTATTGGTCTGGACCATTGAGGTCAAGAGGTCGGCACGGATGACCGGCCCGCCCGCGGCAAACCGCGACGCACCGGCGACTCATCACTTCGAGTGAAACTTTGGCCTACAGTTGCGGTCAACAACCGTCGGTTGCCAGGCTGTTGCTGTCTGTCAATGCGATGGGAGTGGCCAGTGACATTCGGTGAGCAGCCCGCGTATCTCCGCGTTGCGGGCGATCTCCGCCAGAAGATCGTCAGCGGCTCGCTGCCGCCGCACACCCGGCTCCCCTCGCAGGCCCGCATCCGCGAGGAGTACGGGGTATCCGACACGGTCGCCCTGGAGGCGCGCAAGGTCCTGATGGCGGAGGGTCTGGTCGAAGGCCGCTCCGGCTCCGGGACGTACGTCCGCGAGCGGCCCGTGCCGCGACGCATCTCCCGCTCGGGGTACCGCCCGCCCGTGGGTGCGAACCCCTTCCGTCAGGAACAGGCGGCCGACGGCACCCGCGGCACCTGGGAGTCCAGCAGCGAACAGGAGGGCGCGAGCGCGGAGATCGCCGAGCGGCTCGGCATCGAGCCGGGCGCCCGGGTGATGCGGACCCGCTATGTGTTCCGCGACGCCGGTGAGGTCACCATGCTCTCCACCTCCTGGGAACCGCTCGAAGTCACCGGGCGCACCCCCGTGATGCTGCCGGAGGAGGGACCGCTGGGCGGCTGCGGTGTCGTGGAGCGGATGGCGGCCATCGACATCGTCGTGGACAACGTGGCGGAGCAGGTCGGCGCGCGCCCGGGGCTGGCGGAGGAGCTCCTGGCGCTCGGCGGTGTGCCCGGCCATGTGGTGATGGTCGTCGAGCGGACGTACTACGCCTCGGGGCGCGCGGTCGAGACGGCCGATGTGGTCGTCCCCGCGGACCGCTTCCGGATCGCCTACCACCTGCCGGTGAAGTGACCGCTACCCGAACAGGCCGTCCGGGACCCGTGATCACGAGTTAACGCCGCCCGCCGGGCCGTAACCACCGGGCAATCGCCCACTGCTCCGCCCTGTCATGTCCGGCTCCTACCTTCCCGTCCGTGCACCGCATGTACCCGCACACGGACCGACGGACGGGAAGCCATCGATGACGGACACCGCCACATCTGTCACCAGGACGCCGGACGAAGGGGGTGGACCGGCGGCCGAAGCGGGAGGAGCGGGAGGAGCGGTCGCCGAGGGACCGGGCCCTCGGCGCAGCTACGCGAGACTGGCCGCCGACGAGAGCCGTGAGGACTACTCGCTGCGCTATGCGCCGCACTCCTTCCGGCGCTGGTCGCCCTCGATGGTCGCCGGCACCGCGCTCGGCGGCATCGCGTATCTGGCCGACTTCGCCATTGGTGCGTCGATCGTCTTCACCTACGGCTTCACGAGCGGACTCGCCTCCATCCTCACCGCCGCGGCGATCATCTTCCTCACCGGGATCCCGATCGCCCGGGCATGCGCGACGTACAGCCTGGACATGGACCTCGTCACGCGCGGCGCCGGGTTCGGCTACTTCGGCTCGACGCTCACGTCCCTCATCTACGCGTCCTTCACCTTCATCTTCTTCGCGCTCGAAGGCTCGATCATGGCCCAGGCCATGCACCAGGCCGTCGGGCTGCCGGTCGAGATCGGCTATCTCGTCACCACGCTGATCGTCATCCCGATCGTCTTCCGGGGCATGGGCGCACTGGCGAAGGTCCAGGCGTGGACCCAGCCGGTCTGGATCATCGGCATGGTGCTGCCCTTCGTGGTGCTGGCCTTCGAAGCCCCGGACGCCTGGGGGGCGTTCGGCTCCTTCGGTGGTACGGAGGGGGCCGGGTCGGGCTTCTCCTGGATCGGTTTCGGCCTGGGCACCGGAGTGGCGCTGTCACTGATCGCCCAGATCGGCGAACAGGCCGACTATCTCCGGTTCATGCCCGCCAAGACCGAGCAGAACAGGCGGCGTTGGAATCTGGCCGTTCTCGCGGCCGGTCCGGGCTGGGTGATCATCGGGGCCGCCAAGCAGATCGGCGGCGCGTTCCTCGCCTTCGTCGCGCTGGAGGCCGTCGACAAGACACACGCCCTGGAGCCGATCGCCCCGCAACTGGAGGCGCTGAAGCCCTGGCTGGGTTCGGTGGCGCTGCCCGCGGCCGCGCTCTTCGTGATCGTCTCGCAGATCAAGATCAATGTGACCAACGCCTACAGCGGCTCACTGTCCTGGTCGAACTTCTTCTCCCGGATCACCCACCGCCACCCGGGCCGGGTCTGGTACATCTTCCTCAATCTCGCCATCGCGCTGACGCTGATGGAGATGAACATGTTCGCCGCCCTGGGCAAGCTGCTCGGCTTCTACTCGAACGTGGGCATCGCCTGGATCGCGGCCGTGGCCGCCGACCTGGTCATCAACAAGCGGATCGGACTCAGCCCGCCGTACATCGAGTTCAAGCGGGCCTATCTGCACGCCGTCAACCCGGCCGGCTTCGGCGCCATGGTCATCGCGTCGACCGTCTCGATCCTCGCGTTCTTCGGACTCTTCGGCCGGTACGCCGAGGCCTTCTCCACCTTCATCGCCGCCGGACTCGCGCTTGTGCTGTGCCCGTTGATCGCCTGGGCGACGAAGGGCCGGTACTACCTCGCCCGCCCGAACCCGGTGAACGGCCCCGGCGTGGAGGTCGAGGACATCACCGCGACCCACACCTGCGGGGTGTGCGAGACGGCGTACGAACTCCCGGACATCGCCGACTGCCCGGTGCGGTCCGGCCCGATCTGCTCGCTGTGCTGCTCCCTGGACGCCGAGTGCGGTGACGTCTGCCGCAAGGACCCGGCGTCCGGGCCGGTCCTGATGCCGGTGCCGACGGTCCGGCGAGCCCTTGCGGTGGTGCCGTTCGGTCCGACCGCGGGGGCGTAGGACCTGCCGGAAACCAGCCGGAAGGGGGCGCATCCACGCCGGATGCGCCCCTCTTTCTTATCTCTTTGTGTAAACACGTATCCGCTGAGTAAAGGTCAGGCGTACGCTCGGGCATATGCGTAGTGCGGTTTCCTGGCGATCGTTACGGACTCACCGACCCACCGAGGGAGGGGCGCGATGAACGACGGCGGCCCTGTGCTCCCGTGGCTGGTCATACGACAGGACGACAACGGCAACCGCTATCGCGTCGGCCGTTACGCCACGCAGGACGAGGCCCAGCACATCGCCGACACGCTCGACGGCAAGGGTCACAAGCGGCTCTACTGGGTCGAGCGTATCGGTCAGACCACGCGCTGACCGGCCGATCGCGCAGCGCAGTACGCTCCGGCGCATGACTGATCGTGTCGTGGTGGCCGGAGCTCTGTACGACGGGGGGCGTCTGCTGGCCGCCCGCCGCAGCGCCCCCGTCGAACTCGCCGGCCGCTGGGAACTGCCCGGCGGCAAGCTCGAACCGGGTGAGCTGCCCGAGGAGGCGCTGGTCCGCGAGCTGCGCGAGGAGCTCGGCGTCGAGACGGAGCCGCTGGAGCGCATCCCGGGGGAGTGGCCTCTGAAGCCGGGATACGTCCTGCACGTCTGGACGGCCCGGCTGGTCTCCGGAGAACCCCGGCCGCTGGAGGACCACGACGCGTTGCGCTGGCTGGGCCCGGACGAGACCGACACCGTCGATTGGCTCGACCAGGACCGGCCGGCGGTGGAGGAGGCGGCCCGGCTGCTGCGCGAGAGCGGCGGCCGCGTCGGTCGCCGGTCGTGACGGGGACATCGATGGCCGAGCGGGGCGTGGCGGTGACGCCGGTGCCGGCGGCCGCACCCGGTGAGGGGTGGCAACGCCGGCGTCGGCGTCGGTGGTCGCGGGGGTGACGCCGGCATCGGCGGTCGAACCCGACGAGGTGGCGGCGCGGGCATCTCCGGAGGCGGCGCACGGGAGTGATCCGTACGCCGTTCGTGCCACGGTGCACCCATTGCTGCCCCGCGTGGGATATCTCGGTTCGAATATCGGGTATGTGCTGATTAACCCCCCGAAATAGGGCGCCTGCTGCTGGTCTGGGAAGTGAGCGGCGTGATCGACACCGACGGCGACTGTGCCGAGTGGACTTTCCCTGCCGAGCCCAACGCCGTCCGCACTGCCCGTCATGCCGTCAGGGACACCCTGCGGGCCTGGGGCCTGAACCACGCCGTCGAGGACGTGACGGTGCTGCTGGTCAGTGAGCTGGTGACGAACTCCCTGCGGTACGCATCCGGTCCGATCGGGGTCCGGCTCGTCCGGCACGAGCCGGACGACAGTCCTCCTTCGCTGCTGGTGGAGGTCTCCGACCCCGTTCCCGATCCGCCCACCGAGCGGTCCGCGACCAACGACGACGAGGGTGGACGCGGGCTCCACCTGGTGGCGGTCAGCGCCCGGCGCTGGGGCACCCGGCGTGGCAGAACCGGTAAGACCGTGTGGTTCGAGCTGCCTCTCGCTGGTTAAAAGTCCGAAGGGACGACGATCACGGACGCCCTCGGCTCAAAATGAACGAGACCGGGCTGTGATCGTGAACGCCGTGTGCGTCAGGGCCGTAGTGCTGAATACTGCGGTCATGGCCGGTCCGGTGCGGTGAGCTGGAGGGGACGGTCGCGTGAGCGAAATACCTGAGACGACGAGCGATGTCGTATGGCAGAGCAGTCCGCCTGGCTCGATCTATGACTACATCAAGGTCGCTTCCTTCTCGATCGGCCCCGACGGCCTGGTCGACCAGTGGAGCCGGCGTGCGGTGGACCTCTTCGGCATGACATCGGCCGAGGTCAGGGGCAAGGACCCGGTCGAGGTCTTCATGCCCACCGAGTTGCGTCCGCGCGGCCACCGGCAGGTGGCGGAGATCCTGGACGGCAAGGAGTGGACGGGGCTTGTCCCGTTCCGTATGCCGGGGGAGGGCGGCGCGCACGGCGTCGCCGAGGTCTATGTGATGCCGAGTGAGACGGAGAGTGGCGAGAGGGCCGCGCTCTGCATCGTCGTCGATGTCCGCGCACTGCGCGGGATCGAGACCGATCTGGCCGCATCGCAGGCGATTTTCGGCCAATCTCCTTTCGGGTTCCTCCTCTTCGGCACCGATCTCAAGGTGCAGCGCACCAACGAGCGGTTCGCCAAGGTCTTCGGCGGCACCGCCGACGAGCACCGCGGACGGACCGTCCACGACTATCTGTCCCGCCCCGAGGCGGAACGGATGAACGCCTCGCTGCGCCGGGTCCTGGAGACCGGCGAGGCCGCGATCGACCTCCAGATCGTCGGAGCGGCACCGAACAGCACCGACCGGCGGCACTGGTCGATCAACCTCTACCGGGTGCACAGCGGATCCGGGCGGCCCATCGGAGTGGCCGGGATCGGTACCGATGTGACGCGCCGCCACGTCGCCGCCCGCGAGGCCGCCAGCGCCCGCCGCAACCTCGCCCTGCTGAACGAGGCCGGCGCCCGCATCGGCAACTCCCTGGACCTGGAGACCACCGCGCGCGAACTCCTCGACGTGGCCGTGCCCGGCTTCTGCGACCTCGCGTCCGTGGACCTCTACCAAGGGCTGCTCACCGGTGACGAGGCACCGCCCGGGCGCTGGGACGCACCCCACCCGGAGAGCTACGGCGGAGGCAGCGCCGAGCTGCGCCGTGTCGCCTTCGCCAGCGCCGTCTCCGATGCCCCCCTGATCACCACGCCAGGGTGCAGTAAGCAGGACGGAACCCCCACCGCGGTCGGGGAAGTGCATCGCTACTCCTTCAACTCGCCCTGCTCTGCCGCGCTGCGCAGTGCCCGGGTGCAGGCGATACCGGGCGAGGAGGGCACGCTCGTCCAGTCCACACTGGCCGTGCCGATGGTCGCGCACGACACCGTCGTCGGCCTGGTGCAGTTCTCCCGGACCAAGGGGAGCGAACCCTTCGGCGAGCGGGACCAGGCACTCGCCGTCGAACTCGCCGCCCGTGCCGCGGTCTGTATGGACAACGCCCGCCTCTACCGCAGGGAGCACGAGCGGGCCCTCATCCTCCAGCGCAGCCTGCTGCCGCCCGGCGACCCGGAGGCCGCCGGTCTCGACATCGCCTGTCGCTATCTCCCCGGGAACACCGCCACCGAGGTGGGCGGCGACTGGTTCGACGTCATCGAACTCCCCGGCCACCGCACAGCCCTGGTCGTCGGCGATGTGATGGGCCGCGGGCTGCGCGCCGCGGTCGCCATGGGTGAACTGCGCACCGCGGTGCGCACCTTGGCGCTGCTGGACCTGGAACCGGCCGAGGTGCTCTCGGCGCTCGACGAGATCGCCCGCGGTCTCGGCAGCCCCAGCGGGACCCAGCAGGCCTCGCGCGTCGCCCACAAGTCCCGCGAGGCGGACCTCTCCGAGGTCTATCTCGCCACCTGTGTCTACGCGGTCTACGACCCGGTGACCCGGCGCTGCACCTTCGCCAACGCCGGCCATCTGCCTCCCGTCCTGGTCGAACCGGGCGAGGAGGCGCTGCTCCTCGACGTCCCGCCGGGAATGCCGCTCGGCGTCGGCGGAGAGCCCTTCGAGGAGGTCGAGGTCGAACTCCCCGAGGGCGCGCTCCTCGCGCTCTACACCGACGGGCTCGTCGAGTCGCGGGACCACCCCCTCGACGAAGGCCTGCGGGCCTTCCGCTCGGCACTCACCGAACCGGCCTGCCCGGGAGCGGGCCCGCACAGCTCACCGGCGCTGCGTCCGGACGCGCCTCCCGCGATCGGCTCGGTCCGCTCGCTCGAGGACGTCTGCGACCACGTGCTGACGACCCTCGACACCCGCCACGGCGAGGACGACATCGCGCTTCTGATGGCCCGGATACAGGGTCTGCCGCTGGAGGCGGTGGGGGACTGGCGGCTGCCGCGGGAGCCCCGATCCGTGGGCAGGGCCCGCGAGCTGGCCCGGGGCCAGCTCGTCTCCTGGGACCTCGAAGCACTCGTGGACACGGTCGAACTGCTGGTGAGCGAACTGGTCACCAACGCCCTGCGGTACGGCGAGGGCGAGATCCGTCTGCGGTTGCTGCGGGACCGCACCCTCGTCTGCGAGGTCTGGGACGCGGGCCTCGTCCAGCCGCGTCGCCGGCGGGCACGCGACACCGACGAAGGAGGCCGCGGGCTCCAGCTGGTCGGGCTGCTGAGCGCGGCCTGGGGGTCGCGCCGGACCCCGCGCGGCAAGACGGTCTGGTTCGAACTCCCGCTGCCCGACGGGGACTCCACCGCGGAGCCGACCGTGGAGCAGCTGCTCAGCATGTTCTGACAGCGGTACGGGGATGCGCGCCCCGACACGAAAGCCGGCCCGGACAGGAGTGCGGGAACGCGTGCCCCGGCCAGGGGCGCGGGTGCGGGAACGCGTGCTCCCGGCAGGGGCTCGCGTCGCGCGCTCAGGACGCGGCTTTCAGCGCAGCCAGCCGTGCCTCGACCTCCGCCGTGTCTCCCAGGCTGTCCAGCTGCTCGAACTGTGCGTCCAGGGAGGACGCCGCCAGCTCCTGCTTCCCCATGGCCCTCGCCTCCTCCCGGCGGACCTTGTCCTCGAAGCGGGACAGATCGCTCGTCGGGTCGAGGACATTGATGTTCTTCACCGCGTCGAGCATCTGGTTCTGCGCCTGCGCGGACTTCGCCCGGGCCACGAGTTCGTCGCGCTTGGCCTTCAACTCGGTGAGCTTGGTCCTCATCTGTTCCAGCCCGCTCTTGAGCTTGTCCACGATCTCCGTCTGGGAGGCGATGGTCGGCTCGGCGGTCTTCGCCTCCTTCTCGGACTGGAGCTGTCGCTGAAGGGCCACCTTGGCGAGGTTGTCGAAGGTGTCCGCCTCCGCGCTCCGGCCGGCCGTCCTCAGCTCGTCGGCCTTCCGGCTCGCTGCCAGCGCCTTGGCGCCCCACTCCTTCGCCGCGGCGACGTCCTCCCGGTGGTCCTCCTCCATCAGCCGCAGATTGCCGATGGTGCCCGCCACCGCCTGCTCCGCCTCATCGATGTTGTTCGTGTAGTCCCTGATCAGCTGGTCGAGCATTTTCTGCGGGTCCTCGGCCTGGTCGAGGAGGGCATTGATGTTGGCCTTCGCCAGCTGGGTGACCCGGCCGAGAATCGTCTGCTTCGTCATCGCACGTCTCCTTGTATGGGCTGATGTCGGGGGTGCGCGTGCCGCACGCACCGGAAACCACGTCAGAACCGGCCACCACCCCTGCGCCCGCGCGTGCCCCCGCCGCCGAAACTGCCGGGCCCGCCGCCGGAGCCGCCGCCCCCGAAACCGCCGCCGAATCCGCCTCCGAGGCCTCCGCCTCCATAACCCCCGCCGTACCCGCCACCCCTTCCCCCGCCGAACAGTCCGCCGAGGATGATCCCGCCGAGCACCGCGCCCCCGAGCCCACCCCCCGCACTTCCCGCTCCTTGCACACCGCCCGGCCCGAACGGGTTCCCGAATCCGCGCACGTCCTCCTCGGCCAGGCTCTGCGCCTGCCGTGCCAACGCGTCCGCCTGCTGCGCCTCGGCCAGCGCGCTCTGTACGTCGCCCGCCGCGGCCAGCTCCTCCGAGCGGGCCAGCCGGCGCTGCGCCTCCGCCAGCCGGGTCCTCGCCTCGCTGCCCACCGCGCCGCGGTGCGTGGTGATGTAGTCGGCGGCCGCGCCGACGGACGAGCGGGCACCGAGCGCCGCCCGGTCGAGCAGCGCGCCCGCCCGGCGTACGCCCTGCTCGTTCTCCCGGGCACCCGCGAGGGCCTCGTCGAGTGCCGCGTCCGCCTCCTCGATCCGGCGCAGGGCGTCGATCGGGTCGTAGGGACCGCTCTCCGTCTCCCGTCGCACCTCGCCGGCCACCGTCTCGGCGCGGGCGACGCTGCCCTGGAGGCCGGCCGTCGACACCCCGGCCGTCGACCCCTTCAGCAGTCCCCGCGCCTCCGCCAGGTCCGCGTCCGTCTCCGTCAGCGCGCCCGGCAGCTTGCCCGCCGCCTCCGCGAGCTCCTGCGCCCGCCGGTCCACGGCCTCGATCAATTGGCGCGCCTGCGCCAGAGCGCCCTCCGACGCCCGTATGTGCACCGCCGCTTTGGCGTGGTCGGAGGCGCCGACTGCCTGGCCCGCCTCGTCGAGCCCCGCCCCGGCGAAACGCAGCCGGTCCCTGGCCTGTTCGACGCTGTTCGCGACAGGGGCGGCGGCGGAGGGGGCGTACCGCTCGCGCATCGTCGCGAGCGAGGCCTCGGTCGTGACCAGGCGGCCTTCGAGATCGTCGAACGCCGTCCGCCCGGTGGCGAGGGCCTGGGGTGCGTTCTGCTCCAGAGCACGCAGCCGGTCGAAGTCCTCCGACTCGGCGTCCAGGCGCCGGTCGGCCTCCGTGCACCGGGAGACGATCTCGTCCAGCATCCGCCGACGGGTGGCGTCGTCCTCCGGATGGGCGTCGTCGAGCTGCTGGCGGAGCCTGAACGCGGCCGTCAGCTCGCTCCGCGCGTGCTCGACCGCGTCCCGGAACGGCTTCGCCGCCTCGTCTCCGAACTGCGCGGTGGCGAAGCCGAGTTCCTCCTCGCTGGTGCGCAGCGCGTCGTCCGTGTCCACCAGCGCCCTGTTGGACCGGGCGTCCAGCGCGGGCAGCGGCACCGGCGACTGCGCCCCGTCACCCCAGCCCGCCCGGCCGCCCTGGGGGGTGGTGCGGGTGGCGGTGCGCCTGCGGCGCCTGACGAGCGCGTACGCCCCGAGCGCGGCCGCGCCGCCGACCAGTACGACCGGCAGGACCAGGTCGCCGGTGCCCGTCGTGTCGGATCCGCCGGGGTCGGGATCGCCCGGCGTCAGGGCCGGCGTGGGCACCGGCCGCCCGTTCAGGACCGCGCCGTATCCGTCCGCCGCACCGATCGCCGCGCCCGCCCAGTCGTTCTCCCGCAGGGCGGGCTCGACCGCGGTGCGCGCCACGTCGGCGAGCTGGGCGTCCGTCAGCGGGGAGGCGGCGTCGACGAAGTACGCGTACTGCCGGTCGTGCGTGGCGACGGCGAGCAGGATGTCGTTCTGGCCGAGGCCGTTCTTCTGCGCCGTGGCCTCGGCCCAGTCCTGCGCGGAGCGGCTGGAGAAGTCTCGTACGTACACGACGAAGAGCTGCTGCCGTGTGGTGTCGTAGAGCCGGTCGAGAGCCTGGACGACGGCCTGCTCGCGGTCGCCGAGCGCGTCCACCCGGTCGGTTATCTGGCCGTCGCGGGACAGGCTGACGGGATCGTCGGCCAGGGCGTCGCGGGCGGCAGGCACGGCCAGCCACCACGTCGCCACCAGCACCGCCAGGAGCACTCGGGTGGCTATTCGCGTCACATGGGGAGGTTATGTCCGGCTCTGTTCGGGCGCGACCGGGCCGCTACACACCGTGCGTGACGGTCACTGTCGGTGTTCGCGTCTACGGTTGAGGCCGCAGGGCAGTGCCCGCTGCCGACCCGGCCACCCGGCCCGGGGCAGGAACGGCCCCGGCGCCACCGGACCGCTCACCCGCGCCACGCCTCGCGCACCGGCCGTCCCCCGCACCTGCGCGCCGTGCGGCCCTCGGCGACCTCTCCGCCTGCCGGGCCCGCGGGTGTCCACGCGTGCGGACACCCGCAGCACCCGTCAGTCCTTCCGGCGGCCGATCTTGTTGCCCAGCCACACCAGCGGGTCGTACTTCCGGTCGACCGCCCGCTCCTTCAGAGGGATCAGGGCGTTGTCCGTGATCTTGATGCCCTCCGGGCACACCTCCGTACAGCACTTGGTGATGTTGCAGTAGCCGAGCCCGTGCTCGTCCTGGGCCGCCTTCTTGCGGTCCAGGCCCGCCTCGGACGCCGAGTCGAGGGGGTGCATGTCGAGCTCCGCCACCCGCATCAGGAAGCGCGGACCGGCGAACGCCGTCTTGTTCTCCTCGTGGTCGCGCACCACATGGCAGGTGTCCTGGCACAGGAAGCACTCGATGCACTTGCGGAACTCCTGCGAGCGGTCCACATCGACCTGCTGCATGCGGTACTCACCGGCGGCGACCCCCGGCGGCGGGACGAAGGACGGCACCTCCCGCGCCTTCGCGTAGTTGAAGTTCACGTCCGTCACGAGGTCGCGCACCACGGGGAACGCCCGCAGCGGGGTCACCGTGATCGTCTCCTCGCGCGTGAAGACGGACATCCGCGTCATGCACAGCAGCCGCGGCCGGCCATTGATCTCCGCGCTGCACGAACCGCACTTGCCCGCCTTGCAGTTCCAGCGGACCGCGAGGTCGGACGCCTGGGTGGCCTGGAGGCGGTGAATGATGTCGAGCACGACCTCGCCGTCGTTGACCTCGACGGAGAAGTCCTCCAGCCCGCCCCCGTTCTTGTCGCCGCGCCACACCCTGAAGCCGGCTTGGTACGAACTCACTCGTAGAGCTCCTCTTCGGCGAGGTACTTGACCAGCTCCTCCTTGTCGAACAGAGCGAGCAGGTCCGGACGGATGGGATCGGTCGTCCTGCGTTCGAGCGCGATCTGGCCGCGTACCGGATCGGTCGCCGCCAGTCCGCCGGTGGGGTCGACCAGCCGGCACATCAGATTGACCGGCCGCCAGTCGCGTTCCATCGCGGGGCAGTCCTCACGGGTGTGGCCGCCGCGGCTCTCGGTGCGTTCCAGCGCCGCCCGGGCGATGCACTCGCTGACCAGCAGCATGTTCCGCAGATCCAGCGCGAGGTGCCAGCCCGGGTTGAACTGCCGGTGGCCCTCGACACCCGCCCGTCGCGCGCGGACCCGGAGGTCGGCCAGCTTCTCCAGGGCCTGTTCCATCTCACCCGCACGCCGGATGATCCCGACGAGATCGTTCATCGTCTGCTGGAGCTCCTGATGGAGGGTGTACGGATTCTCCGGCTGCGCGCCCGCCTCAGGGCCCTCCGCGCTGAAGGGGCGCAGGGCCTCCGCCGCGGCCGCGTCGATCTGTGCCTCGTCGACCGCGGGCCGCACCGCGAGTGACGCCGCGTGCTCGGCCGCGTACAGCCCCGCGCGACGACCGAAGACCAGCAGGTCGGAGAGCGAGTTGCCGCCGAGCCTGTTGGAGCCGTGCATACCGCCGGCGACCTCGCCGGCCGCGAACAGACCGGGCACCCCCACCGCGGACGCGCTGTCGGACTCGACGGCGATGCCGCCCATCACGTAGTGACAGGTCGGGCCGACCTCCATGGCCTCGGCCGTGATGTCGACGTCCGCCAGTTCCTTGAACTGGTGGTACATCGACGGCAGCCGGCGCCGGATCACCTCGGCGGGCATCCGCGTCGAGACGTCCAGGAACACCCCGCCGTGCGGGGAGCCGCGTCCCGCCTTCACCTCGGCGTTGATGGCACGGGCCACCTCGTCGCGGGGCAGCAGCTCCGGAGGACGCCGGTTGTTGTCCGGGTCCTCGTACCAGCGGTCGCCCTCCTCCTCCGACTGCGCGTACTTCTCCTTGAAGACGTCGGGGATGTACTCGAACATGAACCGCTTGCCCTCGGAGTTGCGCAGCACCCCGCCGTCGCCACGCACCGACTCGGTGACGAGGATCCCCTTCACCGACGGCGGCCAGACCATGCCGGTCGGGTGGAACTGCACGAACTCCATGTTGAGCAGCGGCGCCCCCGCGAGCAGCGCCAGCGCGTGGCCGTCGCCGGTGTACTCCCAGGAGTTCGACGTCACCTTGAAGGACTTGCCGATGCCGCCGGTGGACAGGACGACCGCGGGTGCTTCGAGGACGAAGAACCGGCCGGACTCGCGTTCGTAGCAGAAGGTGCCGGAAACCCGGTCCCCGTCCTTGAGGACCCGGGTGACGGTGCACTCCTGGAAGACCTTCAGCCGGGACTCGTAGTCCCCGGTCTCCTTGAAGTCCTCCTGCTGGAGCGAGACGATCTTCTGCTGGAGGGTGCGGATCAGCTCCAGGCCGGTCCGGTCACCGACGTGGGCGAGCCGGGGGTACTCGTGCCCGCCGAAGTTGCGCTGCGAGATCTTTCCGTCGGGGGTGCGGTCGAACAGCGCGCCCCAGGTCTCCAGCTCCCAGACGCGGTCCGGCGCCTCGCGTGCGTGCAGTTCCGCCATCCGCCACTGGTTGAGGAACTTGCCGCCGCGCATGGTGTCGCGGAAGTGGACCTCCCAGTTGTCCCCGGAGTTCACGTTGCCCATGGAGGCGGCGATGCCGCCCTCCGCCATCACCGTGTGGGCCTTGCCGAACAGGGACTTGCAGATGACCGCCGTACGGGCGCCCTTCTCGCGGGCCTCGATGGCGGCGCGCAGGCCCGCGCCGCCCGCGCCCACCACCACGACGTCCCACTGCTGGCGTTCGAGCTCTGTCATGTCAGGCGCCTTCCCTTGTCAAAACAGCCTCGGATCGTCGAAGGCACCGGACGCGACGAGATAGACGTAGAAGTCCGCGAGCGCGACGCTGATGAGGGACGCCCATGCGAGCACCATGTGCCGCTCGTTCAGCCTGCCGACCCAGCCCCACAGCCGATAGCGGACCGGGTGCTTGGAGAAGTGCTTGAGCCGCCCGCCGATGATGTGCCGGCAGGAGTGGCAGGAGAGCGTGTACGCCCAGATCAGCACGATGTTGACCAGGAAGACGATCGTGCCGAGGCCCATGTGGCCCCACTCGTAGTTCTCGTCACGGAACGCGAGCACGGTGTCGTACGTGAGGATTCCGGCGACCGGCAGCGCGGCGTAGAAGAAGTACCGGTGGATGTTCTGCAGGATCAGCGGGAAGCGGGTCTCGCCCGTGTACTTCTTGTGCGGCTCGGCCACCGCGCAGGCCGGGGGGGAGGCCCAGAAACCCCGGTAGTACGCCTTGCGGTAGTAGTAACAGGTCAGCCGGAAGCCCAGCGGGAAGATCAGGATGAGGAGGGCGGGGGACAGGCCCCACCAGCTGCCGAAGATCTCCCAGTTGGGGCCGGACCGCATCGGCTCGCAGTTCTCGGCGAGGCAGGGCGAGTAGAACGGCGAGACATACGGTGCCGCGTAGTAGTCGGCGTTGGAGAAGGCCCGCCAGGTCGAGTACACGATGAAGGCGAGCAGCCCGCCGGCGGTCAGGGCAGGCGCGAGCCACCATCGGTCCGTCCGCAGATGGCGGGGGCCGATGGCGGCTCGCGTCGCGCCGTGCACGCCTGTATTGATTTGTGGTGGTTCGGTGCCAGTGGCCAACGAGGTCTCCTAGGGAGCGTGCCGGTCTCGGACGCCCAGTCCCTCGTCGTCCGAGTCCGTCCACAGCGCGTTGTTGTACGGGACGTCGGGGATGGTGACCAGCTCAGGGCGGTCCGGTGACTTCCGCGCGGCTTGCGCGGCCGGTCCGGCGCCACGCAGCTGATCAACGGTTCGCTCCAGCTCCCCGACCCGCTGGACCAGCTCGTCGAGGCGGTGCCGAATCGCTGTCAGTTCTTCCTGCTCGGACATGACTTGCCCTCACTTCCGCAGGGGGCGGTGGCGTCGCTCATGCGCCTGCGAGTGTTGCGCGTCACGTCCCCGCTTGTGAAGGGACGTGCAGGGATTGCCGGTGCATGCGCTGGGAGCGCGCCCCTCCTGAGTTGGATCTCACTCCCCCCATTTTCCCCCTTTTTGTCAGGTTATGGGTGCTGCTTCATTGGGCCGAGCGGGTGGCATTCCGGGGATTTGCGCCGTGCCTCCGCCCCCGGGCGCGCCCTTTCCACTTCAGTGGACCGGAATCGGTGTGATCATCTCCAAATTCCGCTAAACAGGACGAAGAGGTATAACTCATGTCCCAGGTCGACGCGCCACGCGGGAGGACCTGCTCCCGAACGCTCCGGTCCGTTGCGCTGCTCGCCAGCGGGGTTCTGGCCCTGCCGGCCCTGGCGGCCTGCAGCGCGGACGAGTCCGAGCGCACGGGGAAGGCCGCAGCCCCGGACATCGCCGCTGCCGCCCGGGACGAGGTTGCCGACGGGGGCACCCTTCGCTGGGCCATCGACGCGATGCCGACGACCCTGAACGCCTTCCAGGCGGACGCCGACGCCGCCACCACCCGTATCGCCGGGGCCGTACTGCCCTCCCTCTTCACGCTCGACAAGAGCGGCCGGCCGCAGCGCAACCCCGACTTCGTGGAGTCCGCCGAGATCGTCGACCGCGAGCCCAAGCAGGTCGTGCTCTACAAGCTCAACCAGAAGGCCGTCTGGAGCGACGGCCGGGAGATCGGCGCACCCGACTTCGTCGCCCAGTGGCGCGCGCTCAGTGGCAAGGACAGCGCGTACTGGACGGCGCGCAACGCCGGCTACGAGCGGATCGAGGAGATCCAGAAGGGCGCCAACGATCTGGAGGTCAAGGTCACCTTCACCAAGCCGTACGCCGACTGGCAGTCCCTCTTCACCCCCCTGTACCCGAAGGAGGTGACCGCCGCGCCGAACGCCTTCAACGACGGGGCGCGCGACGGTCTCAAGGTCACTGCAGGACCGTTCCGCCTGGGCCCGCTGGACCGCAAGGCCGGCACGGCCACGCTGGTGCGCAACCCGCGCTGGTGGGGCGAGCAGGCCAAGCTGGAGAACCTCGTCTTCACCGCCGTGCCGCGGGACAAGCGTGCGGACGCCCTGGCGGCGGGCCGTGTCGACATCGCCGAGATCGACCGGGGCACGGCGACCCGTATCGCCGGCGCCGCGGGCCCCGGGCACGCGAGCGGACGGCCGAGTTCCCCCGCCGGCCAGACCCCCTCCAGCGCCCCGAAGGGCGGGGCCGTGCCGCACGGCTCGGGTGACGACAAGGCACTGGCGCGCAGCCGGTCCCTCGCGGCGTACGTCGCAGCGCAGACCGCGCTGAAGGGCTACGAGCTCCGCAAGTCGCTCGAGCCCGCCTACACCCAGCTCGCGCTGAACGGCGAGTCGGGCCCGCTCGCCGACGCCCGGGTCCGCCGTGCCGTGGCCCGCGCACTCGACCGCAAGGAGCTCGCCGAGACCGTGCTGTCGCCGCTCGGGCTGCCAGCCGACCCGCCCGGCAGCCACCTCGCCCTGGCGGGCCAGAGCGCGTACACCGACAACAGCGGCGCGCTCGGCGAGCAGAACACCGAGGAGGCGCAGGCGCTGCTGGCCGAGGCCGGCTGGACGCCGGGCGGTCTGAAGAAGCCCGCTCCGGCCAAGGCCGGCAGTGAGGCCGGCACGAGCGCGTCCCCCAAGTCCTCCGGCTTCCCCTCGTCCGCACCGGGCCGCGATGCCGGGCAAGGCGACGCCGCCTCCGACGACGGGCTCTACATCGTCGGCGACGACAAGCCCGCGAGCGCCGTGCACGGACCCGCGTCGGGCGGTACGCGCATCCTCGCGCCGGCCCCCGCCGCAGCCGGCCGGGAACTGGCCCTGCCGGGCCGCCCCGGCTCGGACGACGAGGCCCGCGGTGCGGGAACCCAGGACAAGAAGGGCGAGGTCGCCGGCGCGTACGCACCGCGCGGCACGGCCGCCCCCGTCGTGGCCGGTGCGGTGGGAAAGAACGGCAAGCCGCTCTCCCTGCGCTTCGTCCTGCCGTCGGGCCCGGGCTCCGAGCCGCTGCGTGCGGTCGGCGCGAAGGTCGCGCGGATGCTGGACCGGATCGGTATCCGCACCGAGATCACCAAGGTCGCCGACTCCGGCTACTTCAAGGACCACATCGCGTCGGGCAACTACGACCTGGCGCTGTACTCCTGGCCCGCCACCGCCTACCCGGCGACCGACGCCCGGCCGATCTTCGCCAAGCCCGAGCCCGCGTCCGACGGCTCGCTGCTGGTGGAGCAGAACTACACCCGGGTCGGCACCGACTACATCAACCAGCTCTTCGACCAGGCGGCCGCCGAGCTCGACCAGGACGCCGCCCGTGACCTGGTCCGCCGGGCCGACGCCCGGATCTGGGCCGCGGCCGGGTCCATCCCGCTCTACCAGCGGCCCGAGCTGGTGGCCGCCAAACCCGCCGTCCGCAACGCCGGTGCGTTCGGCTTCGCGGCACCCCGCTACCAGGACATCGGGTTCAAGAAGGGGTAAACCTCCGAGAGCAACGTCGGGCAGTCCCGCACAACCTCAGAACTGCCTCAAGTCCCTTGCCCGCCGGCGACGCCGGCGGGCAGGATCATGACCACCCTTGACCCGGTTCTCCGCACCTCGGCGCACCCCACACCCCCAGCAGTGACTACCTCTCGATCGGCCCGGGAAGCCCCGCACCCGGCGGCCCCGTACCATGGGACGAGCCGTGGCGTGTCCGCCCGGCGGGCGGACGAGGCCATGACGGTCAGACGCCTGATCCCCGACCGAGAGAAGCGCCAGCCAGCATGCCCACGCGCCACGACATCCGTAACGTTGCCATCGTCGCCCACGTCGACCACGGCAAGACCACCCTGGTCGACGCCATGCTGAAGCAGGCCGGCGCCTTCGCCGCGCACGCCGCCGAGCACCTCGACGACCGCATGATGGACTCGAACGACCTGGAGCGTGAGAAGGGCATCACGATCCTGGCGAAGAACACCGCCGTGAAGTACCACCCCAAGGCCGGCGGCGCCCCGATCACCATCAACATCATCGACACCCCCGGTCACGCCGACTTCGGCGGCGAGGTCGAGCGCGGCCTGTCGATGGTCGACGCGGTCGTCCTGCTCGTGGACGCCTCCGAGGGCCCTCTCCCGCAGACCCGCTTCGTGCTCCGCAAGGCGCTGCAGGCCCGGATGCCCGTCATCCTCTGCATCAACAAGACGGACCGCCCGGACTCCCGGATCGCCGAGGTCGTCGACGAGACGTACGACCTGTTCCTGGACCTGGACGCGGACGAGGACCAGATCGAGTTCCCGATCGTCTACGCCTGCGCCCGTGACGGCGTCGCTTCGCTGACCAAGCCGGAGGACGGCACCGTCCCCACGGACAGCGACAGCCTCGAGCCCTTCTTCACCACCATCCTCGAGCACGTCCCGGCCCCCGAGTACGACGAGGCCGCGCCGCTCCAGGCCCACGTCACCAACCTCGACGCCGACAACTTCCTCGGCCGTATCGCGCTGCTCCGCGTCGAGCAGGGCGAGCTGCGCAAGGGCCAGACCGTGGCCTGGATCAAGCGGGACGGCACCATCGCCAACGTCCGCATCAGCGAGCTGATGATGACGGAGGCGCTCACCCGCAAGCCGGCCGAGATGGCGGGCCCCGGTGACATCTGCGCCGTCGCGGGCATCCCCGACATCATGATCGGCGAGACGCTGGCCGACCCGGAGAACCCGATCGCGCTGCCGCTGATCACGGTCGACGAGCCGGCGATCTCGATGACGGTGGGCACCAACACCTCGCCGCTCGTCGGCCGCGGCGGCACCGGCAAGGGCGCGGACGCCAAGTCCGCGGTCAAGGACCGCAAGGTCACCGCCCGCCAGGTCAAGGACCGCCTCGACCGCGAGCTCGTCGGCAACGTCTCGCTGCGCGTCCTGGACACCGAGCGCCCCGACGCCTGGGAGGTGCAGGGCCGCGGTGAGCTGGCGCTGGCCATCCTGGTCGAGCAGATGCGCCGTGAGGGCTTCGAGCTGACCATCGGCAAGCCGCAGGTCGTCACCAAGGAGGTCGACGGCAAGGTCCACGAGCCCGTCGAGCGCATGACGATCGACGTGCCCGAGGAGCACATGGGCGCGGTCACGCAGCTCATGGGCGTTCGCAAGGGCCGGATGGACAACATGTCGAACCACGGCTCCGGCTGGGTCCGCATGGAGTTCGTCGTCCCGTCCCGTGGCCTCATCGGCTTCCGTACGGAGTTCCTGACGGGCACGCGCGGCACCGGCATCGCCCACTCCATCCACGAGGGCCACGAGCCCTGGTTCGGCCCCCTGACGACCCGTAACAACGGTTCGCTGGTCGCCGACCGCTCGGGCGCCGTCACCGCGTTCGCCATGACCAACCTCCAGGAGCGCGGTGTGCTGTTCACCGAGCCCGGCACCGAGGTGTACGAGGGCATGATCGTCGGCGAGAACTCGCGCTCCGACGACATGGACGTGAACATCACCAAGGAGAAGAAGCTCACGAACATGCGGTCCTCCTCGGCCGACTCGTTCGAGGCGATCGTCCCGCCGCGCAAGCTCTCCCTGGAGCAGTCGCTGGAGTTCTGCCGCGACGACGAGTGCGTCGAGGTGACCCCGGAGGCCATTCGCATCCGCAAGGTGAAGCTGGACGGCCGCGAGCGCGCCCGTGCGGCCTCGCGCGCCAAGCACGGCTGATCGACGGGGCGCGGACGGACAGCGGTGACGCCGGCCTCCGGCGGGCCGCCCCGCAGCGCCCTGACACCGCGTCAGTGACACGGCCCGGACCCCCGCGGAATCCGCGGGGGTCCGGGCCGTTCGTCAATCCATTTTCGACAGTCCTTCAGTGCCCGAGTGTCCGCATATCGGCCGCCGCTCTCCGGAACATGTGTTAACGGTCCGTTTCGCGGGTGTCTGTCTGTGCTCGCTTTGTCCGGATTTCGGGCATCCATGGCCGGGCGATGTTGTCAAAACGAGACCCTTTAAGTGTGGTTTACGGCCCGGTCGTACTTAATAGTTGGCTCCATTGAGCTCGGGTCAATGGGTCATGCGCTGTGGGGAGCGCCGACTCACGAGCACACTCAGGGCATTGAAACGAGCGCCGTCAGGGGTGTCGGCGCACCTACCTTTGCCCTTCTCGTAGTGACAAGTGGACTCATGAGGAGGAACCCATGCGCGGTGCCAAGAGCGCCAAGTGGGTAGCGGGTGCGATAGTCGTGGCCCTGGCGGCCACCGCCTGTGGCGGCGGCGACAGCGACAGCGGCGACGACATGAACGCGGGCAAGGCCGACCCGAACGGGATTCTGGTCGCCCAGCTGGGAGAGCCGCAGAACCCGCTGCAGCCGGCGAACGCCAAGGAGAGCCAGGGCAGTCGCGTCCTGCGGACGATCTTCTCGGGCCTCGTCGACTACGAGCCGGGCACCGGCAAGCTCACGTACGTCAACGCGGAGTCGGTGACCCCGAACGCCGACTCGTCCGTGTGGACCGTCAAGCTCAAGCCGGGCTGGAAGTTCCACGACGGTTCGATCGTGACCGCCAAGTCCTACGTGGACTCCTGGAACTGGTCCGCGAACGTCAAGAACAACCAGACCAACTCCAGCTGGTTCCAGGACATCAAGGGCTACGCGGACGTCCACCCCGAGAAGGGTGAGCCGAAGACCGCGGCCATGTCCGGCCTGAAGGTCGTCGACGACAACACCTTCACCATCACGCTGTCCGGCCCCGTCTCGTACTTCGCGTACAAGCTGGGCTACGACGTGTGGGCCCCGCTGCCCGAGGGCTTCTTCAAGGACCCGAAGGGTTACGGCGAGAAGCCGATCGGCAACGGCCCCTACAAGTTCGAGTCGTGGGACCACAAGAAGCTGATCAAGGTCCGCAAGTTCGACGGCTACACCGGCCCGAACAAGGCCAAGAACGGCGGCATCGACTTCAAGAACTACACGACCGCCGAGGCCGCGTACTCCGCCCTCCGCTCCGACCAGCTCGACTGGATCGAGCAGGTTCCGGTCACCGCGCTGAAGAACTACAAGCAGGACCTCGGCGACCGTGCGATCGACCAGGAGTACTCCGCGGTCCAGTCGCTCGTCCCGGCGTTCTACACGCCGCAGTTCAAGGACATCAACCCCAAGGTCATCCAGGGCCTGTCGATGGCGATCGACCGCGAAACGATCACCAAGACGGTGCTCAACGGAACCCGTGAGCCGGCGGACTCCTTCGTCGCCCGCGGCGTGCTCGGCTACAAGGCCGGCGCCCTCGGTGACGTCACCAAGTTCGACGCGGCGAAGGCCAAGGCCCTCATCACGGAGGGTGGCGGCGTCCCGGGCAACAAGATCTCGATCCAGTTCAACGCCGACCAGCCGCACAAGGCGTGGGTCGACGCGGTCTGCAACTCGATCCGTCAGGCCACCGGCGTGGAGTGCACCGGCGACTCGAAGCCGGACTTCCAGACCGACCTGAACGCGCGTGACCAGAAGAAGGTCAAGTCCATGTACCGCGGTGGCTGGGTGCTCGACTACCCGGTCAACTCGAACTTCATGCGCGACCTGTACGGCACCACGGCCGCCGGTAACACCAGCGGTTACTCCAACAAGGAGTTCGACGAGCTGTCCGCTCAGGCCGACAAGGCCAAGACGCTCGACGAGACGGTGAAGATGTACCAGCAGGCCGAGCAGCTTCTGAAGGCCGACATGCCGGCGATTCCGCTCTGGTTCTACAAGAACAACTCGGGCCAGTCCCGCAACGTCTTCGGCAAGATCGTCTACGGGCAGGACGGCGACCCGCTGTTCTCCGACGTTCAGGTCAAGGCCAAGAAGTAAGCATCGGGAACCGCCGGCCGGTGCCGCCGCTCCTCACGGCCCGAGCCGTCCGGTTACAGGCCCGCCTTGGAGGCCACGTCCTCCAGGTCGTCCCGCCGCGCGGGACGCCAGCC